>JBBQEG010000125.1:0-12898 GCA_038320495.1 Opitutales bacterium
TCCCCTTGCGGCGGTGGGCGGCAACATTACTGCGCTCGGTTATGTTTTCGCGGGGAATCCGTTCACGATGGGCACCATCCCGTCGGTCTCCAGCAACATCTCGCTGGAGTTTTCCTTCACCTTCCGCGTGCAGACGGGCGATCTCCAGCCGGCAACCTTCAGCGCGGTCGCTCTGAGCGTGGGAAACTATTCGATCTCGGCGCCGCTCGCCTTGAGCGCGGTTGCGACGAGCTCTCCCCTAAATGCCCCCCATGACGAGCACGTGCACTTTGTCATCACGCGAAACGCCGCGACCGACACCATCACAGGCTTCGTAAACGGGGTGCAGCAGTATGTGATCAACGATAACGTGAAGAATACGCCGGATGCGATTACGGCTGGGTTTAATTTTTCGTTGCGTGACGGCAGCCGGATCACGCTGGCCTCTTTGGGGGGCCGGGTGGACTACATCCGAGTTTACAACGGAGCGCTCACCACGGCAGAAGTTGGTGAGTTATTCGCGGCAGGGGCGCCCCTTGCCATCCCTGAACCGGAAACCTATGCTCTTTTTGGGGTCGGGTTGATCGCGTATTTTCTTAGCCGTCGGAGCCGCAAATCGAGGGCGCTGAGCTCGTAGCGACTTGAACCGGCCCCCGGACAGGTCCAGCTTACCTCCCGTCGCACGGAACCCCCACTCGATCCACGTTTCAGTTACTTTGTTATGGTCCGCAACGCTCCACTCACGCTTCTCCCGCTGGCGCTGGGTCTGATTTTCCTAGCCTCTCCCGGTTTCGGACAATCCAGAACTCCGGTAACAACTCCCCCATCCTCCTCAACTCAGGGAGCCTCGCCGGTGCTAGCTCCGAAAACCGAGGAGCCGTCATCATCATCGACGCCGCGCCGCAATCGCGCCATCTCGGGCGGAGTGGCGGCCGCACTCGCGGCGGCCGCACTCGCGGCGGCCGCGCCCCAATACACGCCTCCGCCACCCAAGCAGGAACCGCGGCCCGAGTCAGAGCAGGTCGACATGCGAGAGGTCGATAAGCCCAAGAATACGATCGTGCGGCTTCCCGATTACATCGTGCGGGAACGCAAGCCCCCGGTGCTCAACGAACGGACCATCAACACCGAGAAAGGGCTCACGGACATAGCGGTGCGCCGCTATATTTCAGACCTCGATCAAGCGCTGAACCGGTTCACGCTGCCGCTCTTTGGGGCGTCTTACCAGCAGCGCGCGCGCGCGATGTACCAAGAAGACGAGCGCCTGCAAAATATCTCCGATCTCAACGAGGCCGCGCGCGGCGCGGCCCAGTCCGATCCCGCCACCGGAGCGTATATCCGCCGTGAGACCCGCGAGACTTTCATGCGTACCAGCGATTTCGGCTGGAACGGTGGCGATCCACGCTAAGCCACGCGCCCGGCGCGTTGCAGGGAATCCGCGTTTGGAGTTCGACCTCGGTCGACCTGTGGAGGCTTCCGGGCCCCATCACAACTCAGCCTGAGCCTTAAGCCTGCTGGCCGCCTGCCGGTGAGGTCAGAGCTCAGCGGGCTAACCATTAACGATTAGCAGTAACGGTCATCGCTGCGCGGTGCGGGACGGCGACCTAGCGGGACTGACGTGGCGTTCGGCGTTCACTCGCCGCCCGTCGTCGCCTCCGCGAGCAGAGCTCGCGCAATCTCCGCCCACTCGGCCTCGAGCGTTACGTTCGCTTCGGGCATGGAGCGGCGGGCACGCGCGTACCAGTATCCGGCGTTGCTCTGGTCTCCTTCCTTGCGGTGCAGGTAAGCGTGAACCCAAGAGCCGTCCTTCCCTGCATCCTCCTGGGCGCACTCGTGTGCCCGATACCAATCCCCATGGGCATCGTACCACAACCCCTGCAGCGCACCGCTCAGGCTGGCGGGCGGAGCGGCATCCTTTGTAACGGAAGCGCGCAATTCTTCAAATGACATTTGCTCCACCCTGATGAGCCCGCATCACATATCAACTCCGCAGCGAGGATTGCCTTCCTGAAACTCGCATCCGCTTCGCATCCTTCTCTTTTCCCGCCGATCACTCTTCCATGCAGACCAGCGACCACGTCATCCTCCGCGAACTCCTGGCGCATGAGCCGGGCTGGGTTTCAGGGACCGCACTCGCCGCGAAATTGGGAGTCAGCCGCGTGGCCATCTGGCAGCACATGGAGAAACTCCGGGCCGCGGGATACGAATTTGAAGCCCAGCGTTCCCGCGGATACCGCATCGCAGCCCGCCCGCAGACGCTTCACGCGGTCTCGATCGAGACCCAGCTGAAAGTGCGGCCGCGGAATTTCTCATTCGTGGTGCACGATGAAATCGACAGCACCAACGACGAAGCAGCCCGCGAACTCGCGGCCGGTCGCGCCGCCCCTTTCGCCATTCTGGCGCGCCGCCAGACCAAGGGTCGCGGGCGTTTCGGTAGGACGTGGCACAGCGAATCCACCGGAAACCTCTACGCGAGTTTCGCGTTTCGTCCGCGGGTCGCGCCGGAACGCATGCAGACCTTTACGCTTTGGATGGGCCTGAACGTGTGCGAACTGCTCGCCAACTTTGCCCAAGTCACCCCCGGCATCAAATGGCCAAACGACATCCTTTTCAACGGACGCAAGGCTGGCGGCATGCTCACGGAAGCCCGGGTCGACTCTGATGAGATTCGCGACCTGATCTTCGGCCTCGGGCTCAATGTCAACAGCCCGGAAACCGGCCTGCCGCCCGATCTCGCCCGCCGCGCCATCTCACTGGCCGACGTTACCGGAGCACCCTTGGATCTCAACCGACTCGCGGCCGCCCTGATCGGCCGGGTGCTGCTGGCGTATCAAAACTTCACTGAAGGCGAGCATGTGAAGAGTTTCGCCGATCTCTGGAATCGTTATGATCTGTTGCGCGGCAAACCGATCACGCTGCTCGAAGGCGGGCGGCGGCATCATGGAATTGTCAGCGGCCTCGATGACGAAGGAGCGCTGCTATTGCGGGACACTCGGGGCAAGGTCCACCGGTTTCGGGCCGGCGAAGTCACGCTGGAGAAGACGAAGTGAACGACCTTCCCGCCATCGGCTGTCGATTCGCCTTTTTCTGCTCTAGCCATTCGCGCAGGTTCCCGCCAATAGGGTGGGAACGAAATGTCTGAACTCGCGCCCGCCATTGAAGTTTCACGCCTGGTTAAGTCCTATGCCGGAGTCGTCGCCGTCAGCGACATCAGCTTTACCGTGCAGCGCGGCGAGATCGTTGGCTTTCTCGGACCCAACGGAGCCGGCAAGTCGACGACCATGCGAATCCTCACCGGCTATCTTCCGGCCACGTCGGGCAGCGTGACAATTTGCGGGATACCGGTCGCCACCCACCCGAATGAGATCAAACGACAGATCGGCTACATGCCGGAGAATAATCCCTTGCCCGAAGATATGCGGGTTTCGGAATACCTGTATTTTCGCGGACGTTTGAAGGAGATCCCGCGGCGCAAACTGGGGCCGCGCCTCGACGAGGTGCTCGAGGTCTGCGATCTCAAACGGGTTCGCCACAAGATCATCGGCCACCTCTCGAAAGGTTATCGTCAACGCGTGGGCATTGCGGAAGCGATTCTCGCCGAGCCGCCGGTTATCATCATGGACGAACCGACGATCGGTTTGGATCCGCATCAGATTCTCATCGTCCGCGATCTCATCAGCAGCCTACGGGGGCGGATGACGGTGATCATCTCCTCGCACATTTTGCCGGAGATCGAGATGACCTGTGATCGCGTGCTGATCATCAACCAAGGTCGCGTCGTGGCCCAAGGCACACCGGCGGAACTGCGCCGGGAAATCTTTGGGCATTCGACCTACGAACTCGAGCTCACCGGTGATCTCGCCGCGCTTCCCCCAGTTCTGATCGGCGTGGAACCCACCTTGCAGATCACCGAACAAGCCGAGCCGCACGCAGATGGTTTCCAGCGCGTCACGTTGACGACGGCGAGGGAAGACGAACTCGGCGATTCCCTGCTCCCCGCCCTGCTATCCGCCGGCTATCGCGTGCGTGGGCTGACCCGCGCCCACCCGACCCTCGAAGACGTTTTCCTCGCGGCCACCCGTCGCAGCTGGGATGCGGTCGTTCCTGCGGATAAGCTGGCGCGCCTTGACTCCAAACCAGACCCCAGCGGAACGATTGCGAGATAAGCGCAACTCGATCGGAAGTCGTATGTCACCTTTTCACCGGCACGAATGAAGCACATCCTCACCTTGCTTAGTCACGAGATTCGCATGCTGCTCGTCAGCCCGGCGACGTATGTGGCGGCGACCTTGTTCCTCGCGTTCATGGGACTGATCTTCACGAAGATCCTGGAAATCTATAGCAGCGCGCCGCAGGAGCTGTCGCCTGCCGCCGTCTACTTTCAACTCTTCTGGCTGCCGGCCTGTGTGATGGTGCCGTTGCTGACGATGAAGTGCCTCGCGGAAGAACGTCGGCTGGGCACGATCGAAACCCTGCTCACCACGCCGGTCACGACGACCGAGGTGGTTCGGGCGAAGTTTGGCGCGGCTTATTTCCTGTATGTAGCGCTTTGGCTCTCGACCAGCGGCTTCTTCTTTATTTTGCGAAAGTTTTCCGGCGAAGCCTGGTTCCTTGATGCGGGCCCGCTGCTCGGCGGGTTTCTTTTCATTGCCGTATCGGGACTGCTCTTTGTCGCATTAGGCGTCTTCGCCAGTTCCATCACCAGCAACCAGTCGGTCGCAGGCATTTTCAGCTGTGTCCTGCTCGCCACCCTGATCCTCGGCGGCAATGCCCTCTCCGACTCGGCGTGGCTCGCGGAAGCTGCGCTGCGACCGGCGAAGGCGGCCATCGACTATGCGCACGTGTTTTCCCATCGGGACGATTTTGCCCGCGGCGTCATAGACACGCGGCACTTGTTATTCTACTTCAGCGGGACCGTGCTCGCGCTGATCTTCAGTATCCTGAGCGTCGAGGCCAAGCTACTCCATGCGTAATCGCGTTTCGTTGAGCATTGAAGGTGAGCCGGTGAACGTGCGGTCCTAAACCCCTTTCCGAAATCTCCCTCAACGCCCTCCGGTCCCGACGCTCCGCTCCCCTCTCACCCTTTCCTTCCTCCGCAACCCATGTCTTTCACCAGCTTCCGCGCCGTTCGCTGGCTGCGTACTCTCAATCTCGTGCTCCAGGCGGTGTTGTTCATCACCTTGGTCGGCGGGTTGAACTATGTCGCCAAGAGTCACGCGTGGCGCTTCGATCTCACGAAGCAACGGAAGTTTTCGCTCTCCCCGGAAACGCTGTCGTACCTCAAAGTCCTCCCGCGGCCCGTCCACCTGATTGTGACCCTTGGGCAGGACAACGAGAACCCGGAACTCAGTGGCCTGCTCCACGAATTTCGCTACGCCACCGAGAGCCGCGAGATCGGCCGCGTCACCACCGAGATGCTTGATCTGTATCAAAATCGCCGGCGCGCCGAGGAACTGGGAATCGAGAACTCCGATGTTATAGTGATCGTGTCCGGCGATAAGCGCCGGGTCATCCGCATCGATGAACTCTATAGCATGAAAGACCGGCAGCGGCATGCCTTCCAAGGGGAGCAAGTGCTGACCGCGGGGATCCTGGATGTCGCCAGCGCGGAGCGGTTGAAAATCTATTTTCTGGTCGGCCACGCCGAGCTGCGTCTCGCCGATCCCGATGCGTCGCGCGGCCTGACCGCGGTGCGCGATCAGTTGAAGTTACGGAATTTCGAGCTGGAGGAAATCGATCTCACGGTGGCACGCAAGATTCCCGAAGACGCCGCCCTCCTCGTGGCGGTGGCGCCACGAAGCAGTTACTCGAAAGTCGAGCAGGAGATGCTCCGTCAGTACTTGAGCGCCAATGCCGGCCGGATGCTGCTCTTTCTCGCCCCGGGAATGAGCGCGTCGGCGCTGGGCTTGGACGACCTTTTGCTGGACTGGGGCGTGCTCGTGCACGACGACTTGATCTGGGACAAAGGCCCGGAGAACATCGCGGAGAATGACGATCTGCTGCTCTATGCGTTTACCCAGCACCCTGTCACCCAGACCCTGCTTGATTACGGTTGGAAACTCCGCCTCGGCGTAGCGCGGACCGTCTTGCCCGATCCAGGTCGCTCGGCGGGCAGCGGACTCAATACCGTGGCCCTCGTCGCGACGTCCACCACGGCGTGGGGCGAACGGGATTATCGCCGCGGCGAGTTCAAGTACACCCCGGGCATCGACACGCGGCCCATTCGCGGACTCGAACCAGCGGATCGTTTAAGCGTGGCCGTCGCTTCGGAACGCCTCGCGGTGCGGGACAACCTTCCCTTCAGCGTCCGCGGCGGAAAGCTGGTGGTCTTCGGCACGGGCGACATGATTGCCAATAGTCGCCTCGATAGCAGCAATCTCGCTCTCCTGCTCAACGCCGTGAACTGGAGCGTCGACCGCGACCGTCAGCTCAGCGTGCCTCCCCGACCCATCGAGCGTTTTCAACTCTCGCTCAGCGCGGCCGACTTCACGCGACTCCGCTACGCAGTGCTCCTCGGATTGCCCGGAGCCGCCTTGGCTCTGGGACTCCTTGTTTATTGGACCAGACGCACCTGAGGCTTCGTCCACTCTCACCACACCACAGCCGAATTCCCCGCCCTCCTTCGTTCGTCCGCCGATCCGCCTTCGCTGTTCACCGCTCACGTTTCATTTTTCAACCCGGCCCCGCCTGTGCGCACCAAAGTCACGCTCGTCCTCATCTTCCTGAACGTCGCGCTGTTCTTCTTCATCTTCAAGTTCGAGCGGAACTGGCGGACGGAAGCCGCCTCGCTCGAGACTCGCCGCCGCGTGCTCGGGCCGGAGGCTGCCGATATCCGCACGCTCGAGATCACGCATCACGCCGACAACACCACCTTCCGCCTCGAACGCACCCGCGACACCTGGTTCCTCACCGAACCGCTCGACTGGCCGGCCAACCCGCATGCCGCCAGCAGCATTGTGCACGAGCTGCAGCTGCTGAAGAACGAAACCAGTTTCTCCGTCGCGGACCTCGCGCTGAACCGCCAGTCGCTCGCCGACTACGGTCTCGAGAAGCCTAAACTCACGGTCGCGTTCACATCCGGCGATCCGGCCGGAATCCCGGGAGTCTCACGGCCCACGACGCGGCTCGAGATCGGCGATACCACCGGGGATGGCAAACGACTCTACGTCCTCTCGCCCGACCAGCAGCGCATCCATGTGGTCAACCGCAGTCTCGTCGACACGCTCTCCGTCCCCCTCGAGCAACTGCGCGCGGAAACCTTGTTGAGCGTGCGCGTCTTTGAAGCCCGATCCCTGAGCCTCCAGACGGCCAGTGCGGACCTGGCGCGACCCGGCTCCAGTGGGGTCCGCGTACGTATTCGTCGCGATGGTACACGCTGGACCTTTGAAACTCCCGTCATCGCCCGCGCCAGCAAAACCGCGGTGGAACTGGTGATCAACGAGCTCAATGCACTGCAGCCAAAGACCTTTGATCCAGCCACGCGACCCGCCGCGCTGCCGTCGGAGTCCCCGCGCCTCCGCATCATGATCGAGGGCAACAATCGCCACGAAACCTTGTTCCTGGGCGAGCAAGTGCGATCGACTCCACCCGCCGCCGGCGCCATCCCGACTCCAAGTGCCACGCCTCCGGCCGGCAGTCCAACCGCGCCGGCGCCAAAGGCAGGCGAAGAGTATTACGCTCAACTCGATGGTCGTAAGGCACTGTTCACCGTGGTCGTGCCCGCAGCGCTAATTGAGTCCCTTCGCAACGCGCAGGAAACACTACGCGAAAAACGAATCCTCAACTTCGATCCCGCCACCGTTTCCGCCATCACGATCGCTGCACCCATTCAGCCCAATCAGGCGCCGATCACGCTGCAACGCCTCGAGGCGGCACCCGGCCAAACCCGGGAAGCGGAACAGGCGTGGCAACTCGTCTATCGCAGCGATGGCGCCCAGAGCCCGCAAACTTCGCCCGCGGAAACAACCGAGGTCCGCCGCTTGCTCGAGCGCCTCACGCTGCTGACCGCCGAGCAGTTTAAGAGTGATGCGCCCACCAGCGCCGACCTCGAAGACTGGGGCTTCAATCGCCCCTTGCGCCAGGTCACTCTCGCCTTCTCCGGCAACACTCCTCCGCTGGTGCTGCAGCTTGGCACCGATGCCACCCGCACCAACACGTACGCCCGCGTCGGCACCGCGACCGATCCCGGGGCTTCCATTTACGCAGTCGATCCAGCCATTCTCCGCGCCCTCGACCTCTCACCCAACGTGTGGCGCAACCGCGCGGTGGGTGAGCCCTTGCCGGCATCCGCTCGGGTCGCAGCGCTCACCCTGAAGGATCTTGCGGAGAATCGCACCTTGGCCGAGATCACGTTGTCACCCGCTGGGACTCCGACAACGCCCGTTCGCGAGGCGAAAGCCGTTTCAGTCGTCGTTGCAGCGCTCCGGAATCTGCGAGCGAAGGATTTCGTCGCGGGCGGCTTCAGCGAACGCGTCGCTCCCGCCAACGACGCTCCCTGGCGTTTTCAGCTCGATGCGGCGATCGCCTCACCAGGCCTCGCCGGACTGGAACAGACCCGCACCTTCACCCTCCTGCTGACCGAACGTCTCTCCGGCAACCAGCAGTTCGCCGGATCCAAGGAATTGGATACGGTTTTTTCGCTGGACCAAGGTCTCGTCGATGCCCTGTGGTCACTCGCCTATGGCGAACGCGATCCAGGTCCACCCCCAGCCCCGAAGCAGTGAGGTTGCGCGGAGGTGCACGAGCGTGCGCCTTGCCGCTGGCTCCGCCCCTTCGGTGGACCGACCTCCAGATACGCCTGGCGGCAACCCCGCAATGGGTCTCCGTTCGTGGTTGGAAACAGAGCCCGTCCATCCCCGTATCATGAGATCGCCCGGATCTCGGAATCCATCCCTACGGCTCGCCGCGCGGCCCTGAACCTGTATTCGTAGCGTTCACGAAAAAGCACCGATGCAAACCACGGATCATGTCAAAGGAGGGTGTGACACCAATCGCCCGTATAATTTAGACGATTGTCATCACGAGGTGCGCGAAGCGCGCCGTGGTGATCCAGCTCGATTGCTTCGTCGCTTCGCTTCTCGCAATGACAGTCCAAATCTCAAGGGACGCTGGTATGACTTGATCGCCTCTCACCGAAGGGGCGAACGGAACGGCGTAGCATCGCGATTCGAAGGGCCGGGGCTCCGTGGTGCCACGGACGGCCTGGCGCCCGCGTTTCCACTCGCTGCCGGATGAGCCGCTGGTCCCAGCTCTGCGCCCAAACAGTTCGCCTTGGCTTGAGCTGGGCGGGGTCGTTCGTGCTGTGGACCGTCTGGCTGGGATTGTGCATCCTGCTGGCGCTTCAGATCTATATAGTGTCCGCCAATGAACTCGCGCTGCCCGAGTTCGTTCTTCGGCGCTTGGAAGAAAAACTCGCGGGGTCCGGACTGCGGGCGACGTTTTCCCGGACGTCGTTCGATCCTGTCGGACGTGTGCTGATGGAAAATGTGGCGCTTTCGCTGCCGGCCTATGCCGAGCCCGTGGTGACCGCTCGCGCCGTGTTTGTCCAATTCAACCCTTTGATGCTCGTCGTCGGGCAAGTGGAACCGCTCGAAATCAGAATCATGGGCGCGAGCGTCGCGGTTCCCGCCATGCTTTCGACCACCGGACGCCCCGTGGAGCTCGTGACCGACTTGGATGCGACCCTCGAGCCGGGCGAGAAAGCGTTTGTCATTCGGCAACTCAGCACGCGCGTGGCCGGGGTGGCCGTTTCCGCCCACGGCACCGTCCTGCTGCCACGGCGAACCACGGCGACACCGCTGAACATCGGCGAGACGCTCACCCGGGAGTTCCCGAAGGTGGCCCGGCAGGCACTCGCGTGGTCTCAGGAGGTCGAGCGCTTCGAGGATCCGAAGATTAATCTAGACCTGGCCCCGTCGGAATCCGGCGCAACCTCGATCAACGTGACGCTCCTCGCGCCGGCCGCCCGCCTGGACGAGCCCGCAGCGGTGTACGTCACCACCTTGCGAGCCAGCACGCGGGTGCTGCTCCTGGAGAACGCGCCGACGACGTGGATCGAGGTCAGCGCGGCCGAAATCAAAGTGGGAAACGACGTCGCCATTCACCGGATACATGCGAATGTTTACGGACGGCTGCAGGCGAATGGTCTGAAATTCGACATGCGCGAAGTCGCGCTCACGGCCGACGCCGTGCGAGCGGCCGGCATTCCGTTGAGCGCCATCTCCGCCCAGCTCTTTCCTCGTCCGTATCCGTTTTTTGAAGTCATCGCGGCCGCCAAACTCTTTGACGAGCCCCTCAGTGTGAGCGGCCACACCGACCCGCTGGCCGGCACCGCGAACGTCATCCTGCAGGGTGACCTGTCGCCGCGGGTTCTCGATGCGTTGAGCGAACGACTGGAGGTCCGAGTGCAGCGCTTCTTCGACTTCGAGAGCCTGGCGATCGACCGGGCGGAGGTCCGTTTGGGCGAGAATTGGGCGTTCGAGAAACTCCTCGCGAGCGTGCGCGTGGATGGCATCAATGCCTTCGGAGTTCGCATGACCGATGGTATGGCGGTGGTCGAACTCGACCCGCAGCGCTTCTACGCGCCGGAAGCCTTTGCCCGCGTCGGGGACAACTTTGCCAGCGGTTCCTACGAGCAGAATTTTTCCACCCTGGAGTTTCGTTTCCTCCTTGCCGGTCAGCTGCGTCCGCTGGCGATTTCACCCTGGTTTCGCGAGTGGTGGCCGAACTTTTTCCAACAGCTCGAGTTTCCCGCCGCACCTCCCGAGGCAAGTGTCGATGTGCGGGGGTTCTGGAAGGAAGGCCACCGGACCTCGGTGTTTGTCCAAGCCGACGCGCTCAAGCCGATTATCCGCGGAGCAGACTTCGACCGCGTGCGCACGCGGCTTTTCATTCGACCGGGATTTATCGATGGCCTCGATGTCATGGGCTTCCGCCCCGAAGGCGACGTCCGCGGCCGGTTTACATACGTGATTGATCAGGATGCATCCAAATGGCGGTCCTTGGACCTTGCAATCGACTCGAGTGTCGATCTCGCGATCGCGTCGAAAATCGTGGGTCCGATGCTGATTCCCGTGTTGGAGCCGTTTCAGCTCACGGCTGTTCCCCGCCTCACGGTGGCGGGCCGCTTCACGGGACCCGGGGCTCCGGAAGGCGTCCACCGCAAGGTGCAAGTCGATGCCCGAACGGTGGGTGGATTTCGCTTCTATAATTTCCCCCTGCAGGACGTGTCGTTTCGCGCCACGCTCGACGATGACGACCTCACGGTGGAAGAGGTCGAGGCGGTCTTCGCGGGCGGCGCATCCTCGGGTCGCGCGCAGATCACCGGCCTCACCTCGGAGCGTCGGCTCGGCTTCGACGTGCAGATTCGGGATGCGAGCCTCGGGCAGGTGACGTCGACGCTGCAGAGTTTTCTCGCTCATCAGAAAGGACAGCCGGCGCCGATTCCCGGAAAGTTCGTCCAAGAAAAGGCCAATGTTCGACTCGACTTCGCCGCGTCGGCCGAGGGTCGCTATAACGACCCCTTTAGTTTCCGCGGCGCGGGAAACGCCACGTTGCAGGGCGCGGAACTCGGCGAAGTTTCTCTGCTTGGGGCACTGTCGGAGCTCCTGAGCTTCACCACGCTACGCTTTAACACGGCTCAGACCAACTTCCGAATCGATGGGGCTAAACTCGTGTTTTCCGAAGTTAAACTCCAAGGTGCGAACGCGGCGATCGATGCTCGCGGCACGTACGCCTTGGACCACCGAGACCTGGATTTCAACGCGAAGCTCTTCCCGTTTCAGGAAAGTGAAAACGTCTTCAAGTCCGTGGTCGGCGCGGTGCTGAGTCCGCTTTCGAATGTCTTCGAGGTGAAGCTCTCCGGTTCACTCGATAAACCCGAATGGGCTCTGCTGCTCGGGCCGACGAATTTCCTGCGTTCCCTGGCTTCCGACGCGCTCGAAGGAAAGGGTCTTCCGGCCGCTGATCCGGCGGCAAACACCCCACCGACGCCGGCGAATTCCGCTCCTCCCGATTCCACCGCGCCCGCTCCGGCACCCGGTTCAAGCGAGCCCGAGCCGCCCGTCAGCGATTTACCGGGCGAAGCCACGGTTCGCTTCAGCGAGCCTTCAGCTTACGTCCCCTGACGCTTGCTCTGGCCGCTGCTTAACCCTGAATCCGGGGTGAAAACAAGCGGGCGTTTCCCGCTCGTAGCCCCAACGCCGCCACCGCACGTTCCGGTATGGCGATCTTCGCAACGCGGCGTAAATCCTGACCTCATGCTGCTGTTCCAGCGAACAAAGTAATTTCTAGCGGCCCGACCCGAATGGCTTTCCGTGGAATGGCCTCGGCCATCTTATTCAATCCTTAATAATTGACCCCTTCCCCCTCCGCCCCTTTTCCCCCTCCGCCCCGTCAAGCGCCTTCGGACAGGGAAGGCCGTGGAGGCATACGACAAAGGGATCGGTATGTGGACGTCGCTCATGGTTTGGGTCTAAGCACCAACACATCAGTACCCTCGTACTTTCGCATGGCTTGGTCGAAAGTGACCAGTCGCAGCCCATGCCCGCGGGCAAAGGCGGCCAGATAGGCATCGGTCCAAGTTTGATGGGCGGGCTGTTTGGCCTTGGTGTAATCACGCCAGCGGATCTCGATTCCATCGGGCTCGGGCAAAAAGACCACCTCCTCCCGGTCCATCAGGCGCTCATATTCCTGCCAGGCCTGGGCCTGGGTGAGCACGTTCGGACCCATGATGGCCGGGTTCGTCGTGTGGCGCAGGAAGGCCAGCTGCGTAAGACGGCAGAAGACCAGGGTCTCACCCGGATGCGCCACCAGCCACCGCCGGGCGACAGCACTGTGGACATGTCCGTCCAAAAACAACGCCAGCCACAGGTTGGCGTCGGGCAGCGTGGCCTCAGACGACATCGTCCAGCTGCTCCTT
>JBBQEG010000126.1:0-12892 GCA_038320495.1 Opitutales bacterium
ACGCCCTGATTGGCGTGAACCGCTCGGGCGAACTCAACGTTCAGGCCTTTCGCTTGCCCGACCATGCTGGCGAGCCGTCGTTGCTGGATGCATTCGTAATCGAGCCGCGACAGCCATAGAGGGAAACGGACCGGTCCGCGCAACGCGCGCAGATCGGTCCGATCACCTTTTTCGGGCGGGCAAGCCTGAAGTGAACCGTGCCACGGCGCACGCGTGGCAGCGCGGAGGGAGTCGGGCCGGCCGATCCCGCACGAGATCGTGGCCCTGCGCTTGCGCCAGCCTGAAGCCAAAGCTGGCTAACTGCCGAGCTTGACAGCGGTATTTCTGTATGTCTGTATCCATTACCCCGCGCAGGTTCCCGCTGCCCAAAACGCCATGCAAACGTCCGCCTTCCCCCTTCTCCTCTCAGTCTCTCTTCTTTTCGCGGCTCCCGCCTCCGCCGCCGAACCCGCCCCGCAGGAAGTCCCCCGCTGGTCCCGCTTCGAGACCTCACTTGCCCACGCCAGCCGCGTCGCCGATCCCTATCGCGACGTGGCGCTGAATGTCACTTATACGCGCCCCGACGGCAGCACCGTCGCGTTCTGGGGTTTTTACGACGGCGGCGACACCTGGCGCATCCGTTTCATGCCCGACACCGTCGGCACCTGGCACTACGACGCGACCCTCGTCGAAACCACGGCCACCACTCCCTCCGGCGCCGCCACCAGCACCCGCACGGTCGCAACCCGCCAGGGCACGTTCGAATGCGTGCCGTCCGATCTCCCGGGCCAGATTTCCCTCCACGCCGCCAACCCGCAATGGTTCGGCTGGCGCGGCGGCGACGCCATGATGATCCGCGCCCTCCACATCGGCGACCGCTTCTTCGCCAAAAACTGGGACGACGCCAAGCGCACTGCCTTTCTCGATTGGGCGCAAAAGCAGGGCTACAACACGCTCTCCATCGCCAGCCACTACCTCAACCGCATGAGCACGGGTCGCGGCGAAGGCTGGGAAACGCCGCGCCTCTGGCCGCTCGACGCCGCCGAATACCAGCACATGGAGCGGATCCTCGACGATCTCGCCCGCCGCCGGATCGTCGTGTATCCGTTTGCCGGATTCTTCGGTCGCGACGCCAACTTTCCGGGGGCGCACAACGAGCAAACTCGCTACATCCGCTACACCCTCGCGCGGCTCGGCCCGGCGTGGAACCTCCTTTGGAATGTCTCCGGCCCCGAGCCCGTGCTGCGCGTCCGCCCGTTCCTCACCCTCGAAGAGGTCAACCGCCTCGGCGCCGAGATCGCGCGCCTCGACCCTTTCCGGCACCCCATCTCCGTCCACAACGCCACCGGCGACGATCCGTTCAAAGACCAGCCATGGCTCACCTACGGCACGCTCCAAGGCCCGAAAACCTTTGATCGCGCCAAGCTCCGCGACGGGCTGCTCAAGAACCATCATCCGCAGAAACCGCTGCTCGCGCAGGAAACCCTCTGGGCCGGCAATTCTGTGCACATTCGCGACAACAAAGGTGTCGACTATAGCGATGCCGACCTGCGCAAAAATGCCTACGTGATCCACTTCTCCGCAGCGAATCTGGTCTTTGCCGATAACGATGGCGACTCGTCCACCGGCTTCAGCGGCACCCTCGATCTCTCCGATCGGAAGCAGGACCGGCACGATATTGTGAAGCGCGTCTGGGACACGGTCGAGCCGCTCCCATGGCAGCGCACTACCCCGCATCCGGAGCTGGTGGAGGCGACGGGCGGTGGCGCGGCGTTCTGCCTCGCCGAACCCGGCCAGACCTATCTCGTCTACCTCGAATCTCGCGCCACGGTGAACGTCCGCGTGACCGGTGGCCCGTTCACCGTCGAATGGATCAACGCCCAGGACGCCGCCGACCGCCGCCGCGCGAGCCCGACCACCGACGGCGCAAATCTCACCCCCCCGTCCACCGGCGACGACTGGCTGCTCGTGCTCACGAAATCATCCGCGCGGTAAGGTCTCGCTTTCACCCTGCTCTCATCCCGCCCATGAAAACCCATCGTCCCCTCGCATCCGCTCTGCGGCGTTCACTCCTCCCTGCCACCTTGGTGGTGCTATCGGCCTTTCCGCTTCCCGCGCAAACCGTCTCCGAGCCGGCCAAAGCGGCTGCCGGGAATGAACCGGCGCAGGAAACGATCCGTCTCGCAGCATTCACGGTGACCGGTTCAAATATCCGGCGGCTGGACAAAGAGAAAGTGCTCCCCGTCACGGTGTTGGGCTTGGCCGACCTTGAGGCCCGTAATCCGGCGACCCCGGTTGAAATGCTCCAGGCTTTGCCGCAGGTGACCGGCTCAAGCACGAATGAATTCGGCCCCTCGGCGATTTCCGGACGCGGTGATGCCGCCTCGATCAATCTGCGCGGGATCGGCGATTCCAACACCCTGGTGCTGCTCGATGGTCTTCGCATGCCACCGCGCGCCATCATCCAGGGGCAGGGCTTGCCGACCAACGTGAATGCGATGCCGTCCCGCGGGTTGGAGCGGATTGATGTGTTGCGCGATGGTGCGTCCTCGATCTACGGCTCCGATGCCACGGCCGGGGTCGTGAATTTTATCACCAAGCGCGACTATCTTGGCACCGAGGTCATCCTGCGGCTGGGTGTCACGGAGCACGGCGGAGGTGAGACCAGCGAAGTGGTGATCACGAATGGCACGAATTTCGCCAACGGACGCGGCAACCTCCTGTCCACATGGAGCTTCTTAAATCGCGAGGCCATCCACTTTCGCGATCGTAGCTTCACGAAGAGTGATGACCGCAGTGCGCTGGCCCCCGCTCCATGGAATACGCCATCGGGACCTTTCAACACCCGCAGCGGGATTGGTTTTTGGCCGACTTTCTTTGTGGGCAGCGGGACCACAAATAACTATTTCCGACCGGTCGGCGGAGTTCCGTCGCTCACCACCGTGGCCCCCAATCGGGTGAATGACCCGGACTTCTACCTGGATATCCAAGGCGATTATTTCAGCCAGCCCCGCACCGACCGTTTGAGTTTGTATGAGAAAATTACTTACAAGCTGACGAATCGAATCACAGCCTACGCCGATTATTATTTCTACCGGGCGGTCAGTGACGTGCTCCGGAGCCCGATGTTTTCGACCAACGGATCCGAAGGCAAAATCACGATGGCGGCGGACAATCCATACAATCCCTTTGGCTCACGGTTCTTTGATCCGGCCGGTGCGCCCAACGCAGACGGCACACCACGACTGACAGGCACGGCGCGTACCATCGGCATCACCGACTACACGCTCCCGGACTACGACGTGCAGAATACCACCGCCACCTCACAGATCTACCGCATTACGGGCGGGCTCCGGGGCAAGTTCGGCGAAACGTGGGCTTGGAATGCCGCCGCCCTCTATGGTTCATCCAATCTCAAGGAGATACTGGATCAAAACGTCTATATTCCCGCTTATCGAGATGCGCTCGTGCGGACTGACACCACGGCCTTCAATCCTTTCGGCTACACGTTCAAGCTTCAGAACGGTGCCGTGGTGATCGACAAGCCCTACCAGAATCCCGATTCAGTGCTGCGCGGCATGGAAGCGCCATTCGTGAATCGCGGGTTTGCTGATCTCAAGACCGGTCTGGTCACAGCCAGCGGTGATCTCCTGACGCTTTGGCAGCGGACGTTATCCATGGCGGTCGGCAGCGAGTATCGGGAGGAGAGCTACCGGGTCGGGCGCGATGCCCCGTCGCTGCCCACTACGCGAACGCACCTGACCAACTCGGCCTTGCCGCCTTCCTCTGGCGACCGGGAGGTATTCAGTGCGTATGCGGAGGTGTTGCTCCCGCTGATCACGCCGGACACCAAACTCCCGCTGTTGCACTCACTCGAGTTGAGCTCCTCCGCCCGATACGAGAATTACAGCGATTTCGGCACCACGACGAAGCCGAAGTATGGTGCCAATTGGAGGCCCGTGTCATGGATTATGGTGCGCGCCTCATACAATGAAGGCTTTTTGGCGCCGTCGCTTCCGGCCCTATACCAAGGCCAGGCGACGGCCAATACCGTCAACCAGGTGGACCTCTATCGGAATCCCGCCACGAATGAGGGCAGCTACCGATCAAACGCGATCCGTGGTTCAAATCCAGGCTTGCAGCCGGAGTTCAGCACGGGCCAGTCGATCGGCATTGCCGTTGATGTGCCCAGGTTGAGCGGGCTGTCCTTCACCGTGGATTTCTGGAAAATCAAGCAACGGGGTATCCTCGGTTCCTATTCCGCCGTCACGATCAACGCCTTGGACGCCAGTCTGCTGGCCGCGGAAACCCAGCGGCAGATCTCGAATGGGACACCCCTCAATCAGGTTGACCTGGGCAGCGGAACGCCCGCCTACAAAGGCGACCCGCGCATTGTTCGCCTGGCCACGTCCGCGGCTGACGTGGCGGCCTTTGCCGTCTACAACGCCACGGTTCCGACTGGCCAGCAAAGAGCTGCGGTCGGTCAGATCTTCAGCACGCGTAGTCTGACGGAAAACCGCTCGGAAGGAGCCGCCTCTGGAGTAGACTTTGGCGTCAACTACATTGTCCCATCCATGGCGACAGGCAGTTTCAATCTCGCAGCCAACGCGGCTTACCTGATCGAGTCATACACCGTGGCTGATCTGGGCGGCCCGCGCATCCAGCGGTTGGAGCGTGATGGGGCGGCCCGCTGGCGTGGCGATGCCAGTATCTCGTGGCGCAAGGGGCCATGGCTGGTCGGCGTGAGCGCCTACTACATCGGCAGCGTCCTGGACACGAGGGCTTCGACCACGGCAGCGGTCTACGATTCCCTCGGGCAGCCTGACTATATCGCCAAGGCGTTTGACCAAGGCACTACGTTCTACTACTTCCGGGCGGGAAGCTCGATCAGTTACAACGCCTATGTTGGCTATAATTTCAAGTCCAGCCAGCGCTGGTTGAAGAACACGAAGGTCCGGGCCACCGTGAACAACGTATTTGACCGCGAGCCGCCGCTGAGCACGAACTTCATTGGCAGCACCCAGCAAAATCTGCTGGCCGGTCGTGCCTTCAGTGTGGAATGGACCAAACAATTCTAAAAATCCCATGCAAAGCCCCTGGTATGTTTCGCGCGTCCGCGCATTGGTTGCAGTACAACGGCGCTTGTTTCTGGGGATAACATTGGGCGGGTGTGCGTTGGGGGCCGCTGCAGCAACCGCCGCACTTCCGCCAGCGATCAATCAGTGGGCATTGTTTGAAGGCCAGGTTCTCCACCCGGCACCGCCAACCGACAAGCTTCGCGGAGTTGAACTGGTCACGGAATTCACCGCGCCGGACGGCAAGGTCACGAAATTCTGGGGGTTCTACTCAGGGGAGAGCCGCTGGCGCTTCCGGTTTTCCCCGGATCAGACGGGTCGCTGGCGTTACGCGGCCCGCTTTTCGGATGGGGCCGCGGAAACCAGGGGCGAGTTTGAGTGCGCTCCCGCGGATTTGCCGGGACCATTGACGCGTTTACAGGAGAATCCCGTGTGGTTTGCCACAGCCGCCGGCGGTCCGCTGGTGGTGCGGAGCTTCCACGTCGGGGACCGTTTCTTTGCGGAAAACACGCCGCCCGCGATGCGCGCGGCCTTTCTCGATTGGGTCCAGTCGTCGGGATACAATCTTCTGTCCATTGCGAGCCACTACCTGAACCGCAACTCCCCCGGCCGGGGCCGGGGATGGGTGACGCCGCAACTCTGGGACAACGCGATGAAAAGCGTGCGGCCAGGCGAGTATGACAAGGCGGAAGCCATCCTCGATGACCTGCGCGCGCGCCGCCTCTATGTATATCCCTTTGCAGGGTTTATCGGGCGCCATTCCGAGTTTCCCATGGAGCCGGCTGATCAGGAGGTCTACCTTCGTTATACCTTGGCCCGGTTCGCTCCCTATTGGAACGTCCTGCTGAATGTCTCGGGTCCGGAGCCGCTGTGGAAGCCTGACGGATATTACAACCGCATGCCCTTTGCGGAGGTAAACCGTCTCGGAGAACTGATCCATCGCCTCGATCCTTTTGACCGCCTCCTTTCAGTCCACAATGCCTCGGGTGATGATCCCTTCCGCTTCGCCGCTTGGGGCACCTATTCCACGCTGCAGGGTGGACCGGCCGAGAAGAGCGACAACTATCAGGCTTTGCACAATTTCATCTTTCGCAACCACACGGGCGACCGGCCGATCTATGCCCAGGAGGTGTTGTGGCCGGGCAATTACCTTCATGGCGGACTCACTCCGGATCAGGTCCGCCGGAAGGCACTGGTAATGCTCTTTGCCGCTTCGAACATCAATTTCGCCGACATGAATGGCGATTCTTCCAGCGGCTTCAGCGGCACGCTCGATCCGGCCGACTGCCATCCGGAGATGCATGCCGCAGCGAAGTCCGCTTGGGATTTCTTTGCCAAGATCCCCTTTGGGCGGTTACGCCCGACTTGGGACGTGGCCCGGCGGGGCGTTTGTCTGGCGGAAGACGGACGGGAGTATTGGGTCTATCTCGTGAAGGGCGGGAGCGCGGACTTTGCAGTGGATTTTGCAACTGGCTGGCAGGGCGAATGGATTTCACCCGAGGGTGAGGTTGCCACGGTGGCAGTGTCCATCGATGGGCAGAAAACGTTCACCGCTCCTTCCGCCTTCACCAAGGATGTCGTGCTGCACATCTGGCGTAAATGAGGTCCAGCGGGCGGGGGCGCGGCGGTATCGGTGCCTTGGCTTTTGCTTCCGGCGGCCCGGTCTCGGCCGGGGCTTCGGCCCGCACTCTTTGAGGCAGGTCGGCTTCGCCCCGCAGCTTCTCCCATGTATGGAGGCAGAGGCGGGCGGTTTCTAATTCAGAGTAGCGGCTGGCTTTCTGTTCCGTGAGATAAAATTCCAGACCACCGACTGAGTCCAAGGCCGCCGGTACGATGTCTTTCCCCGGCGAAAGGGTCCACGATCCACGGCGCAGGTACGATCCGGCAGGATAGATCACCGGGATTGAGGGTGTAGCCATCGCGGACGACGACGCGCGGTTGGAGGGCGGGCGGACGGATGCCCAGAGCACGGATGAGGACATCCGTGGCTACACTTTGGCCCTCTCCGCAGTGTAGCCGCGACCGTGTCGGGTCGCTTTGGTGTAGCGGCGCCTGTCTCAGGTCAGCCGCCACAGGGCCAGCCCAAGCCATGCTACGGGATCGACGCGCGGTGCCTCGCGATGGTTGCCTTGATCGCGAATGATCCTGCGTATGCCATCCCTTTTCCTGCTCGTACTGTTGCTCGCCATGTCCCTCTCAACCGTTTCCGCCGCCACGCCGCGTTCGCCCCGGCTCGGGTCCGATTGGATCCGGGTCTCGACGATGCCGGATCTGGGCGAACTGGCGGGGCCCGATCCGAAAGCGCAGCATGTCGTCGATCACGGCTTTATTTGTGACCGGGAAGGCCGTTGGCAGTTGTGGGCGTGCATCCGCGGCACCGCCATTGGCCGGCTGCTTTATGGTTGGCAGGGTGAATCCGTACAGCACACGCCGTGGGCCGGCCGCGGCGTGGTCGCCAGAGCGGATCCGGCGTGGGGCGAGAAAACCGATCCGGAGTCTATCCAGGCGCCGTTCTTTATGAAGCTGGGCGACACGTATCTTTGCTTCTACAATTCCAACGGCATCCGGCTGATGAGTTCGCCGGATGGGGTCAACTACGAGCGGGTTCGAAACGCCGCGGGATCAAATGTACTGTATGCGGATGGTGGGCGCGACGTGATGGTCTTGCACACGCGCGGGAGCTATCACGCCTACTCGACGGTTTCGATCGCGCGGGACGGGCAGCGGCGCGGCTATGTGATCGTGCGCACCTCCCCCGATCTGCAGGAGTGGTCGGAGGCCAGGATCGTCTCCGAGGGCGGCCGGGCCGGCGGCGGTCTGGTCGATGCCGAGAGCCCGTTTGTCTATGAAGTGGACGGGTACTATTACCTTTTTCGCAGTTCTTCGACCGCCAGGAAGACGTTTGTCTACCGTTCGACCGAACCCGACGATTTTGGCCTGCACCACGACCGCAAGTTGATCGCCGAGCTCCCGATTTGGGCGCCCGAGATCTTCGAGGAAGACGGGCAACTCTACATCAGCGACATCCATGATTTTCAAGGCGTGCGCGTGACGACGCTGACGTGGGACGTGGATGCCCCCGGACCTCTGCCGCCGGCCCGATAGACCGATACTGATCCCATGTTTCTTTCGGATCTCCCTTCCACCGCTTCGGCCGCCAGCTTCGTCTGGCATCCCAATTTACCGCCGGCACGTAATCAATTTGTCCGGTTCCGACGGGCGTTTCGTCTCGCGGAGGGCGACCGGGTGGAGGGCTTGAGCCTATTCGCGGACAGCCGGTTTCGGCTCTGGATCAACGGCCATTTTGTCCACGCCGGTCCGGCGCGTTTTGCACCCCAGGAGCCGGAATACGATCAACCCGACATTTCCCCCTGGGTAAAGGCAGGCGTCAACGTCATGGCGGTTGAGGTGCATCATCGGGGGGAGCTCACGTTTCAGGCGGTGCGCCGGCCGGGGGCGTTGTGGGTGAGCGGGCAAGTGACGCGGGTCGATGGTGGTATCGAGAGACTCGATACGCCAGATGGGTGGTGGACCGCTTCGGCGCCGTCCTCCGACCCTGAAGCACCGCGTTTCAGTTTTGCGATTGGCGCGGTGGAGAGGGTCGATGCCCGTCGGGACCAGGAGGCGTGGCGCACCGCCGGCCGGGACGGGTCCGAGGCGTGGCGGCCGGCGGCCACGATCGACGCTTCGCCTTGGGGTGAACTGCGACCCCGCAGTATTCCGCTGCCCTCGTTTGCGCCGCAGCACCCCGTGAGCCGCCGGTTGTGTGCCCCCATGCTCGCCGACGAACAGGTGTGGAGCGCGGGCGGTTTTGTTTCGAGAACCAACGGCCGGGACGCGGTCGTCGTTGCGTGGATACATTCGCGGGTGGCGCGGACCGTCCGCGCCGGGCTCGTGAATGGCACCTATGGGATGAATGGTTGCGCGGTCGAACTCGGGCCCAAGCACTCCTCGATCACCGGGCTGTTGGAGCGTAAAAACACCCGTAACGGGGACCCCTTGCGGGGATCCCGGCGCGACGCGGATCTCCCGCTGCGCGCCGGCTGGAATCTGTTCGCGGGGGTGGTTCCCTCGCTGAATCCGCACTGGGCGTTACAAGTGGCCCTGCCGGCGGACGTGGTGCCGCATCGGGCCCCAGCGGCTGATTCGCCGGTCGGTATTTTCGGCTCCCGCGATGCGAACGCCGTGCGGACGTTTACGGAGCATTGGCCAGCCCGGCTGAACGACGTTGCCTTGTCGGATGGGGCCGGCTGGTTTCGCCTGGACCAGGAGGCGGGGGTGCGGGAAATTCCGTCGCTGCGCATGGCGTGGGATCTGCCGTCCGAAGCCGTCGCGCCGGCCGACAAAGTGGCCGGGTTTGACGTGCCGCTGAACGCGCGCGGCGAAGGCATGGTGGTGTTCGATTTCGGTCAATCCTATGTTGGCCATGTGTGCCTGGAAGTGACCGCCGCCGCCGGCACGGTCATTGACACGGCTTACGATGAACGGGTCAACGCGGTGGGTACGTTGCCCCTTTACCGGGCGCATCCCGGCAACCACATGGCGGATCGTTATATCTGCCGCGCGGGGCGGCAAGTTTACGACGGCTTTCATCCGCGCGGGGGCCGTTACATCCAGATAACGGTGCGGCGGGCGAGCGGTCCGGTGCGGCTGCACCACCTGGTGATACGCGACCGCCGCGGGCCGCTCCGCGTCAGCGGGGATTTTATGTCATCGGATGAACAGTTCGTTGATATCTGGCAACTCTGTCGGCGAACGGTGCTCGAGTCCCTGGATGAGTCGTGGGTGGATGGCTGGCGCGAGCACGGCGTCTATCTCGGGGACAGCGTGGTGCAGTTTGCGGGCAGTGCGTTGCTGGATTTCGACGGATCGGCACGCCACCTTCGGCGCACGCTCCGGTTGTTTGCCCTCAC
Source organism: Opitutales bacterium (assembly GCA_038320495.1). Classification (GTDB taxonomy): domain Bacteria; phylum Verrucomicrobiota; class Verrucomicrobiia; order Opitutales; family Opitutaceae; genus ER46. The sequence continues at coordinate 9,968 of JBBQEG010000126.1, forward strand.
TCAGAAACCGGACGGGCAGATGCAACCGTGCGCGCCGGCTGAATTTAGCACCTGGCATCCCGATTATACGCTGTGGTGGGGCATCCTGCTGCACCGGTATTGGCGCAGCACGGGTGACTTGCAGACGGTGAAAGGGTCGCTGGCGACGCTGAAGCGGATCCACGCAAGCCCCTTTTGGCAGGAAGGGCGCACCGGCCTGTGGACGCTTACGCCGATCCCGCCCAGTACGCCGGGAGGGACTCCTTTTATTGATTGGGGAGGCGAGCTCGCCGGGCGTTGGGGCGAGGCAAATCTGGCCATGAACGCTTTGCGCGTTTCATTTCTGCAATGTTATAGCGAGATGGCCGCGGCGGTGGGCGAATCCGAACCGGCGGCTGCACTCGAGCGGGAGCGCACCCGGGTGGTGGACGCGTTGCGCACCCACGTGTGGGATCCGGAGGCCGGTTGTTTCGCAGCCAACCTGGAGGGAGGGCAACGCCGGCATCTATGCAGCCCGCACGGCAACGTGCTGGCGCTCGCCGCGGGGGTGCCGGCGCCGGCAGAACGTTCACGGCTTATTGCCTATCTGGTCGAGAAATGCCGCACCAATGCCGGGTTGGCGCTGCAAGGCAGCGAATATGCCGGGCATATGGAATTGTTCTTTTGCCACTTCGCACTGGAGGAACTCGGAGAGGCTGGATGCGCCAAAGCGGCCGAGCACCTCATCCGCTCCATGTGGGGCCCGCACCGCGAGCATGATGCGCGCGCCTGTTGGGAGGCGCTCGCGCGCGGGGCGCCTTGGGGTGTGGGCAGCGTGTGCCACTCCTGGAGCGTGGCGCCGATGGTTTACTTCGGCCGTCACGTGCTGGGGGTCCAGTGGGACTTTGTGGCCGAGCCCGGGGTCGTCCATGTACGCCCGTTGCCCGGCTCGCTCAGTGAAGCCTGCGGCGCCGTATCCTTGCCCGGCGGAGGGCTGGTAAGGGTCGCCTGGCAGCGCACGACCGCCGATCAAATCGAGGTGCAGACGGAGATCGAGGGCGATTACATCGTGCGCGTGGCGCCGCGTTGCAGTCATGAAGCTGATTCTCTCCAGCCACCTGATTCGTCCTCCCGCCCCGGTCGATTGATGACAACTCCGCTTAATGTACTGTCCGAAGCCTGGTGGCCGGGCGGAAAGGCGGCAGCGATCCATCCGGCACCCAACGCGGCGGCACCAGCACCACGGTCGGAGGATCAACCGGCAGGCCAGGCCGGTTGAGGCGAATTCCCTGGTCAAGCAGTTCGGCGGCGGTCTCCGCGATGCGCCGATGTTGCGGATCAATGCCGGCAAAACCGCTGGCGGTGCCGGTGCGGTTGAGCACCGCGTAGCCCAGTTGTTTCAAGCCCGGCGCCTCGGCGCGTCGCAGCCAGTTGAAGGCAAAGTCGTTCAAGGCAAGGATCGCATCCGGCCGCGTGGAGCGATACCATGCCACCATGTCCTCGATCTCAGTCCTCGGCGGTTGCACGTGCCCCTGCCAGAAGAGGATCTCGTGGCCTTGAGCCGCATGTGCGTCGCGGGCGTGGGCGACTGCGCCGAAGCGGCGGGCATCATCGGGGGCAGTGCCCTCGTGCCGCAAAAGGGCGACCCCGATGCGGCGGTAACCTTGCGCTGCAATGGCATCGATCCCGGCGGTCACCGCCGCAAAGACATCAATGGTCGCGGTGGCAAACGGCGGGATCCAGTGGCCGACGCCGCTGGCGGCGAGGGCGAAGCACCCGAGGTCAAGGCCCTCAATGATGCTGCTGTTGTACACGGGGGGAATGAGCAGGCCACGGATCCCCCTCGCGACGAGAATGCGATTGGTTGCAGCAATGGAGGGCTGGTCCGCGAGGTCAAAAACAGTGGCGTGATAGCCGAGCGAATCGAGGCGGTCGCGCGCGCCGTTGAGGTAGTTCTGCCGGACACCGGCGGCCGGCTCGCGGCGGTCGGTGAGCAGCGCCACCCCGATGCCCGTGTCGTGCCCGCCGCGCCGCCAGCGCAGCGAGGCAATGCTGGCCAGATTGGGGTCGGGCCGGTAGCCCATCTCAACGGCGGCCTGCTGGATGCGCTCCCGCGTCGCGGTCGAGAGCCGCCGGTCTCCGCGCAAGCCGATGGACACCGTTGATTTGGCGAGACCCAGCCTGGCGGCCAGGTCGGAGATCGTGACCCGCATGCAGGCAGGATGGTGATCCGGTGCGCCGTCTGCAAGCCGGGTTGCGGGACGGTCGATGAATGGTCAGGAGGGGAAGGTCGAACGGGATCGAACCTGCCTCGCTTGAGGGTTTCGGCGCCGCCTCTTGTGCTGATGTCCGCTGATCACGAGGGCGCTTCCAAGCGGACCCTCGGCCCCGTCTCCACCCCTAACTAAACCCGCTATGATCCGAACCTTGCACCCCTGTAACTTATTTTCGCGACGAGCTTCGCTTGGCGCGATGCGGCCGACTGCTGCTTCGGCTTTGTCCGCAACGCCTGCTCCGCACCATCGTTCAAACGTCACGCGTCTGCTGATGGCCGGCATGTTCGCCGCCTCGGCTGGCCTCGCCGTCGCTCAGCCAGCGGCGCCGCCAGTTCCCCCTCCTGCGCAGGAAGGGCCGACGATCACGTTGACCCCGTTCGAGGTGAACACGTCGGAGGACCGTGGCTATATTGCAACCAACACCCTTTCCGGCAGCCGGGTGAACGCGCCTCTCTATACAACCCCGAGTGCCATCAGCGTATTTACGCGCGATTTTTTGGATGATATTGCGGCCAACGACCTCGTGGAGGTCTACGCCTACGGTTTGAACATGGAGGCGCAGGAGCAGCCTGGGCAGTCGGGCAATTTTCGCGGCAATATTTTTTCCGACAACGCGGTCAATATTCGTGGGCTCAACGCCGCCACGGCCCGCAACTACTTTGTGTGGTCCGTCAACGGCGACAGCTATAAT
>JBBQEG010000127.1:0-12849 GCA_038320495.1 Opitutales bacterium
AGATCGAGCCGGCCGTCGAGGAGCGTGAGGCCGACGCCGTAATCCTCGGTCTCGCCGCTCTGCGGGGCGATGGGACGGTAGAGGTTATCCTGCCGCGGGGTGGTCGCGGCGAAGTTTTCCGAGCGGTTCGCGAAGACGCGGAGCTTCTCGGTGAGCTTGAACACAATGCCTTGGGTGCCGGTCGTGGCTTCGTTGACGAAGATGTTGCCGCCCGGGAGGTAATCGGAGCGGCTGACGCCGGCAGTGGTCGGGAAGGGAAACTCCGCCGCGTTCCTCAGCACGCCTTGCGTGCTGTCGACGTTGTCTTTGCGCCAGCCGAAGAGTGTCACGAGGCGGCGCTTCCAGAAAAAGCTCTGGAGCGAAACGCCCACTCCATCGTTTTTCTGAATGGTAAAAGTGCGGCCACCGCCGATGAGCTGCCGGCCATAGTGGGCTCGGACGGGGGAGGTCTGCCACTGGCCGGGCGCGGGCGTGGCGGTGTTGTTGAAGAAACGGTAGTCGTACGAGCGATCCCAGTGCGCCGCCATGTTCGAGGGAAACCCGGTAAAGCGCAGGCCCGTGTCTCCCACTTGGACGGGATCGCCGACGTACCACATTTGCATTGCCCAGCGCTGGCTGGCGGTGGCGCTGATGTTGGCCGCGGCGAGCGCGCCGGGGATGTCGTTGTCGATCTGGTAGTGCCAGCGATAGCCGAGGCGATCTACTTTTGCCGCGTTGTAAACCGAGGTGAGGCGGTGCGAGCCGAGCCAGCCGAGGCGCGTGGTTTTCCTGGCAAAATCGAAATCATAGTTGGCCTGAACAACCAGATTCCGCGCGGTCGCGTCGGAGTGTTCGCCGAGGTTGCGGCCGTAGATGAAGGGCCGCAGGAAATTCGGATTGTTCCGGCCGTCGGGCAGGCGCTGGTTGATATCGACCGAGATCTGATTCGTCTGGGTGATCGTGGCAAAAGACTGCTCGTGGGTGCGTTTCTCGTATTGGAAGCTCGCTGAAAGATAGAGGTCCTCGGCCAGCCGCTGGTCGAGCGTGAGGAACAGCTTGTCGTCGTCCTCCCAGCGGAAGTTGCCGGGCAGGGCGCCGATTTCGACCGTCTCGTAGGGGAAGATGCCGGCGTTCGTTACCTGAGGGTCGGTGCTGAAAAGCGGGCTGTTTTCGCGGTCGGAACCGCTGCGGGCGAACTGGCGGCGGGCGGAGGCAGGATTGACGGCGCCGCCCGTGATGGTGCGGTTGGCCATGATCGTGACGAGGTTGTCCAGCGGGTCTGACCACTGCCCGTTGCCGCTGTAAATCAGAGCGGTGGCGTTCGCGAGCGTGTCGAGCGGGCGACGGATGAGGCCGAGGTTGACGGAGGTGCCGTTGGCGAGCGTGAAGACGGAACTTGGCGCGATGCCGGTGGCGCTGGGCGCGACCGGATCCCAGTAGAAGGCCTGGGCGATCTGCGCCGGGGTCATCTGCGGAGCATACTGGTTGTAGGCGGTAAGCCAGTCGGAGACGTTGTCCTGCACGGTGCGGAAATTGGGCCGGCGGCCGTTGGCGTTCACCCGCTCGACATAGCCGCGCAAAGTGGTGTGCTTGAATGGCTGATACGTGGCGGTGGCGAAGTAGCGCTGGTCTTTCTGGTAGGCGCTCTTGACCTTGTATTGCTGGTCGTTGTCGAGGAAGACGCCACGCACGGCCAGTTTGTCCTTCACGAGCACGCGGTTCACATCGAGGACGACACGGCGGGAGCCGAAATTGTCGAACTTAGTTTCCACCTTGGCGGAATTCCGGCGGAGCTGAGCCACCTTGGTGGAGGAGTTCACGAGGCCGGCGGGCTCGGCGAGGCCGAAGAGAATGGAATTGGCCCCACGCAGGAACTCGGTCCGGTCCGTGTTGTAGCGGTCGGTGGAACCGAGGACCTCGATGTAATTGATCGTGGTCGTGGCCCGGCCGAGGCCGCGCACGCGGACCTCACCGGAGCGGTTGTTGTTGTCGCCGAAATCGCCACCCACATAGCCGTTGCCGCCGCCGAGGCTCGCGACCGATTCCTGATGATAAGTCGAATCGTTCTCGGCGCCGGAGACAAATGCGAGCGCACTGGCGACATCGTTGGCCGCGAGGTCATTCATAAACTCCTCGGTGAGGACCGTAACCGAGGAGGCGATGTCCTTCAGGTCGGTCTTCAGGCGGCTCGCCGCGAGCGTGTTGGAAGCGAAGTAGCCGGTGTCCTGTGACGTATCGACGACGAAAGGCGACAGCACGATCGCATTGTCGGAGGCGGCGGGTAGTGCGGGAGTCGTTTGTGCATGGACGAAGGGTGCTGCACTTACGATGAGGACGGGCCCGATCAGGGATAGTAGGCGGTGTTTCATGGGGTTCTCAAGAGCGGTGATGGGGGTAACGGCAGGTCGAACGGCTCCGCGTCGGGAACGCGGTGCGGGAACCACGGTGGGGAGTGGTGGATCAGCTAAAGTAGCAGACCGTCCGGATCGATCACCATGGATAGAAGGAGATTCTCTTGTGTTTTTGCATTCCATCCGCGGACTCGATCGGGAGTTTCGAACTGATTTCCCCATGGCGTCCCGATCCCAAACTGTTGCCCCCGCGGTCTGTCGTGCCGGGTTGTTTCAATTCGCGGCGCGGCAGCATTTCACGAATGGGTGCGTGCAGAGTCGGGCGCTTTTCTGGTGTAAAAGCGGACGGGGCGAATTCGAGGTGGATGGCGTCAGGCACCGGCTCGAGCCGCACGACCTTTATGTTTTGCCGTGGAACCGGCGGATTACATATCTCCCGTCCTCACGCGAACCCATGTATACAGCGCATGTCCACATCGTCCCGTGGTATCGGCCCGGTGCGACCTGGCTCGCCAATGTGCCGCACGAACGGGAGGAGCCGGAGTTCGACTCGAAAAACCGTCGCGATGCGGACTGGGGGATCGGCAATGGAGTCGTCCCGCTTCGCACTGAAGCGGATGAACCTTTGGGCCGGCTCGTGGATTATACCGTACGCTGGTTTCTGCAATCGCGGCGCGACGAAGTCGAAGCGCGCGCGCTCGGACTCTTGTTAGTGCGCGAAGTATCGCGGGCGGCGGCAGAGCGACTGGGGCCCGCCAACGAACTGCCGGAGGAACTCCGCCGTCTGATCGTTCACGTGGACCGGGGATTCCATCTGGCGCCGATGATCGAGGACATGGCGGCGATCATCGGACGCAGTCGCTCCCATGTCTTGAAGTTGTTTCGGCGACATCTCGGGATCACGGCGAAAGGCTATGTAATCGGAAGGCAGTTGCAGGAGGCACGTGAGCTCCTGCTCAGCACCACGCTTCCGATCTCCGAGATCGGGGTGACAGTGGGACTTCCAGATCCGTATCACTTCTCGAAACTCTTTCGGCATCACGTCGGACTTTCGCCACGGGAATTTCGCGCGAAGCACGGACCGTTTTCCACTCCTCCGAAGCCATCGCGGCATCTGTCCGAGCCGCCGGGAACGGAGTGACCGGCCGTTTGATCCTTGGATCGCGGCGCGACGGTTGAAGAAATTGTCCATGTTGAGATCGAGGAAATGCCGAACGAGGCTCGAGTTCAGAATGGGGGCGCCGGGAGTGTACAGCGTTGTGATCTTGAAGATGGCACAATCCTGCTGCCGGCGGATAATCCCATCTGGGCTGCACGCATCCTCTGGAGCAAACCGTAACCGGTTGGAGCTGTCGCACGGTTATTTTTTCGCCCCGCCTTTATTTGCTCCGGTTTTTTTAGCGCCGCCCTTCTTTCCCGGCCGGGTGCCAGAGGAATTGCGTTCCGCGGCTTCGGCCTCGGCCTGCTTCATGAAGGCTTCGCGGGCGCTCGGATCTTGACGCGCGCGGAACAAGGATAACATCGGATCGCGGGTGGTGACCATCCAGGCCTCCAGGGTCTTGGTCAACTGCTCGTAGTGTGCCTGGTGCTCGGGTTTACCGATCAGGTTGTGTAATGCATCCGGGTCTTGGGAATAGTGATACAGCTCCTCGGGCACGCGATGATCAAACAGATCCAGCCGTAGGGCCACGCGGGCGTCGGTTTTCGCCAGTTCCTGCATGCGGCGATACGTGGCCGTTCCCTTCGTCGCCGTGGCCATGATGCGTTCGCCGTTAGACCAGGGATTGAACAGATAGGCAAAATCCCGAGTGATGATGGTACGCATCGGGTGGCGATGGCCACCGGAGTTTTCGTTGTACTCTGCGACCATATAGTCGCGATGGTCCTGCGTCTGGCCGCGCAAGACGGGCGCGAAGCTGCGACCATCCATTCCGGGGGGATGAGGCAGTTTCACCATATCGAGAAGGGTGGGCAGTAAATCCACTCCGGACACGATGTGGCGATCATCAATGGCACCGGCCCTGGTTACACCGGGCCAGCGAACCATCCAGGGGGTCCGTGTACTGTGAAAATACAGCTGCGTCTTCGCGAAGGGTAGGGGCATGCCGTGATCCGAGAGGAATAGGACAATTGTATTTTCGTCCTCCCCGGACTCCTTCAGCGCCCGTAGAATGCCGCCGAGACAGTCGTCGCCCCGGCGCACGGAAGAATAATATAGCGCCAGTTCTTCGCGAATCACCGGATCGTCTGGCAGGAACCCGGGGACAGGCACCTCCGCGGCGGTGAACACACGGGTGGGCTGATGAGGATCACGCGGGCCTTCGTAAAACGGTTTATGTGGATCCGAAATATTAAGGTTAAAGCAAAATGGCTTTCTGGCCTTTTTCGCCAGTGCGATGCCGAGTTGGGTCGTGCGATAATAGGCCTCGGCGCTTTTGATATGCGCCGGCTCGCCATTGGGAAGCGTGTCGAGAACGACGTCCCATGCGGGATACGGCGAGTATGGCGTCGAATGCGAGACCTTGTGGCGAATGCCGGTGAAATAACCGCCGGCCTTCATGAGATCGGCCATCACAGGATAGCTCGGGTTCTTTACCGGATAAAAGCCTTCGACCCCGTTGTTATGTGGATAGCGGCCGGAGAACATGACATTGCGTGACGGCATGCAGTTTCCTACCTGCACATACGCATGATTGAATCGGAGGCTCTGGCCGGCGAGCCGGTCCATGTGCGGCGTGGTGTCCTTGAGCTTGCTGCCATAGACTCCGACCGAATCGCAACTCATGTCGTCAGCGGTAATGATCAGTACATTCGGGCGATCCGGAGCGGCGGAATACGCGTGACTGAGCACGAGGAAGAAAACAGCCGGAAGGAAAAGGCGGAACAGTCTTGAGGTCATAGGCGAACGGGGTTTCGCTGAGCCTGGACGTCACCGGCATCGGCGCGAGCCGGAAAGCCAGCTGCGACGAGAGCGATCCGATCCCAGATACTCCGCCAGGAGGCCACGCCGGATCAGCAAGAACGAGCTAGAGCTCGAATCCCTGTGGCGCGATCAGCAGGACGAACTCGCCTTTGAGATTGGCCTTGGCGAGCCGGGCTTGGATGTCGGCCGAGCGCCCGACGAAGAACGTTTCGTGGAGTTTGGTGACTTCCTTGGCCACGCAGAGGACCCGATCGGGACCAAGCGTGTCGACCAGTTCGTTGACGGCCTTATCGATGCGATGACAACTCTCGTACAGGGCGAGCGTGTAATCAAACTCTCGATACTTGGTGAAGAAGTTGATTCGGGCGGCGCTTTTCGCCGGGAGAAATCCGACATAGAGAAACCCATTGGTGGGCAGTCCGCTGGCGCTGAGCACGGCGGTGAGGGCGCTCGGGCCGGGCACCGGCACAACTGGAAGACCACGGCGACGGCAAGCGCGTACGATCCTAAATCCCGGATCGCTCAAGGCCGGGGTGCCGGCATCACTTACGACCGCGATGGACTTTCCCGCGACGAGCTGATCGGCGAGTCGCTCGGCCGCTTCCGTTTCGTTGTGCTCATGATACGGGACCAGCGTCTTGTGGAGCCCGAGTCGTGTGAGCATTCCTCCGGTGGTGCGCGTGTCCTCGCAGGCGATCAGGTCAACCGCTGCCAGAATGGCGCGCGCGCGATCCGTGAGGTCGGCAAGGTTGCCAATCGGGGTGGCCACAACATAGAGGTGGCCCGGCTGCGGAATGAGCGAAGTGTTTTCCATCGGCGGCAAGGCGAACGGAGAGCGTCCACCGAGGGAGTCGCGTGGCCACAATAAAATCCGAAGCCCACGCGATCGCACCTGTCACGTGATACGTGACACTGGTAGACGGGACAATGTCATGCAATACGTGACACTTAGCCGGAACAACGCGGGGGCGTGATCGCGGGGGACGGGCAGCTCAGAAAACGGAGCGGAGGGGAAAAAGGAACTGCCGAGCTTTCCTGCAAAAGGCTGCGCGACAGGAAAGCCCGGCAGGAGCTCAGCGCAAACGGATGATTAGACAATCCAGCCAACTCATTAGGGGACGCGAAGAGTCCGCGTCACGCCCACGTCGATGCGAGCTTAGCGTCCGGCGGGCTGACCCATGCCAGGGATTTGACCTTCCCAACCGGCCGGCTGGCTCCACGGAATCGAAGATCGTTTCGGGCTGTTGGTTGAGCATCCACTGAAAATCGCACCGAAGGACGCGAACAAAACGACGAGGACAGTTTTCTGGAACGTGGTCATGATCTAGTAGAGTAATAGAGCGGAATCGCCTTTCTGCAAGACACCTCGCAAGGACTCAGGCAAGACGTGAGCGATGGAAAAATTGGGGCGGACATCGTTGATGAGAACCGTGGCGACCTCGGCCGTTCCCTGATTCACGGCCAACTTTTGGCCTAGCTGCGCGCCGCGAACGGAACCGAAGTTGAGTACAACGAACGCGTTGCCCGCACCCACAGTGAGCACCGTCGCGCGGCCTGCCCGGTTGGTGAACACGGCCGTCGAAGCGGCGGGTCCGCGCGGCGCGACCGCTCCTGTGCCCGCCGCGGCCAGTTGGCGTTCCAGTTCCGTAATGGTCGTTCGGTAGGCCTGGACCGCGTCCGGCGAGGCGTGGGACGCGCGCGTGTCTTCGAGGTCCTGGCGCAAGGCGGTGAGTTCACCCGATAATTCCCGGGCGGTGAGCTCGTAGAATTCGAGGACAGTGCGCGTCTGCGCGAGATCGCGACCGGACTGCGCCACGCGCGATTCTGCTTGCTCGAGCAACGCGCTCGTTTGTCGAAGCGATACGTTCGTTTTCTCCCAGGCGGTTTCGGCGCTGCGCAACTGGACCTTGAGGCCGCTGGTTTGCTCATGCGCGGAGGCCAGGTCGGAATCCAGTTTATCAATACGAACGTGCGACGCACCGAGACGTTGTTCGAGGATCTGATTGGCGTCGCTCAGGCGAAAGTACAGTCGGGCAGATACGGCTGTGCCCAGCACGGCAAGAATGCAGAGCAGCAGGGGAATTCGGGGCATGGCGGTTGGAAGGCCCCAACGCAGGCAATTCCTGATGGCGGGGACAACAGACGACCGTGGCGGGAGAACCTCACCCAACGCGAGGCGGAAAATCAGCCGTACCACTGATAGAAGACCCGAGTTCGAGGAGAGGGCGGGAACGATAGCCCGCGCCTAACTTGGATCGAGGTGACAGGGGACGACGCTTAGTCCACTCAGGCCGCCCCAAAGGCTCTGCCCTAACCGCAATCCCGCTTCAGGGAGCGTTAGCCGAGGCGGTAGAGCGAGTCGTAGATGGGAGTTTTGGTCCGCTTCTTCACGCCAGAGTTTTTGTTCGCAGCGAGGTGCTCAAGGATCTTGAAGGCTAACTCGGCTTTCTCAGCGTCTCCGGCCCGCGTGGCCAAGGCCTCGGCGGTAAACGACTGATCCGGTGCAGCCTTCAAGGCCTCGATCAACTTGAGTTTGAAGGCAATCACTCCGCCCGCCGCCTTCTTGCCGGCTTCGACGCCGGGTTGATGGTAGGCGTTGATGCCGACGAGCGATGCGTAGATCCCGGTGACACGTTCATAGAGCGCGATCAGCATGCCCAACGTGCGAGGGGAAACGTCCGGCACGGTGATGGTGATCGAGTGTCGGTCTTTTTCGCTCAACGCATCGCGGGTTCCGAGCAGGAAGCCTTGCAGGAAATCCCCGCTGGTGACGCCGGGCTCGACCTCCATTGACGTCTTGGCTTCGCGATCCTTTAGCACCTCGATGAAGGTCACGAAAAAGTTGTTCACGCCCTCGCGCAGTTGCTGCACGTACGCATGCTGATCGGTCGAACCCTTGTTGCCGTAGACGGCCAAGCCTTGATTCACGACCTTGCCCTCGAGATCGAGCTCCTTGCCGATCGACTCCATCACGAGTTGCTGCAGGTAACGCGAGAACAGGAGCAAGCGGTCTTTGTAGGGAAGGACGACCATGTCCTTGGTGCCGCGACCATCCGTGGCGAAATACCACATCAGAGCGAGCAGCGCGGCCGGGTTCTGTGCGGTGACCGGATAGCGCGTGATATCGTCCATCGCCGCTGCGCCGTCGAGCATCGCCTGGATGTCGATGCCTTGCAGCGCGGCTGGTAGAAGACCAACAGCACTGAGTTCACTGGTGCGGCCGCCGACCCAGTCCCACATCGCAAATCGCGCCAGCCAGCCCTCGCTTTGGGCGGTCTGGTCGAGCTTGGAACCGGCACCGGTGATCGCGACAAACTGTTTGGCGTGATCGAGCCCGGCGGCTTTGAACGCGGCGATCGCTTCGAGCATGCCGTTGCGCGTTTCGGCGGTGCCGCCGGATTTCGAGACGACGACCACGAGCGTTTTCGCGAGACGATTGCGCAGCGTTGCCAGCTCGTAATCCATGCCGTCCGGATCGGTGTTGTCGAAGAACGCGACGCTCAGCTTATCCTTCCGCGGATTGCCGAGCGCATGATTGACCAACTGTGGCCCGAGGGCGGATCCGCCGATGCCGATGACGAGAAGGTTTTGAAACTTGCCCTTGGGGCCGCCGATTTCACCGGCATGCACCTTGGCGGTGAAGGCCTTGATGGCGGCGAGCGTCGACGTGATCTCGCTGGTGATTTCGGGATTGGGCGCGAGGTGGGGCGCGCGGAGCCAATAGTGGCCGACCATCCGTTTTTCGTCCGGGTTGGCAATGGCGCCGCCCTCCAGTTCGGACATCGCTGAAAACGCGCTTTGGATCCGCGGCTCCATCGACGAGAGGAAATCGTCGGCGAAGGGCATCCGCGAAATATCGAGCGAAACGCCGAGGTCGGCGTTATGGAAGAGATGCGTTTTGAAGCGAGTCCAGTTCATGAGAGAAAGCAGTGACACCGGCGAAACTGTATTTCATCTGTCATTGTGAGAAGCGTGGGGCAGGTCTGCGACTTGCCCACGGCGGGTCAAAGACCCGCCCGACTTTACTCCATCGAGCGGGATTGCCGCGCCCTCGTTCCTCGGGTCCGCAATGACAATGATAGGCGTAAAATTTCCGGGTTAGAGATTCTTGTCGGTCACGGCGCCTTCGGAGGCACTGGTCACGAGCTTCGCGTACTTCGCGAGCGTGCCGCGGGTTTCCTTCGGCTTCTTCGGTTTCCACGCCTTGAGGCGGGCTTTGAGCTCCCGGTCGGGAATGCCGAGCGACAGTTCGTTCTTCACCGCGTCGATCGTGATGAGGTCACCATTCTTGATGACACCGATCGGACCGCCGCGAGCCGACTCCGGCGTGATATGGCCGACGACGAAACCGTGACTGCCACCGGAGAAGCGACCGTCGGTGACGAGGGCGACGTCTTTGCCCAGACCCTTGCCCATGATCGCACTGGTGGGCGAAAGCATTTCGCGCATGCCGGGACCGCCGACCGGACCTTCGTTGCGGATCACGATCACGTGGCCGGCTTTGACGCGGCCCTTCAGGATCGCGTCGAGGGCGGCCTCTTCGCCTTCGAAAACGATGGCCTTGCCGCTGAACAAGAGGCCTTCCTTGCCCGAGATCTTGGCGACGGAGCCTTCCGGAGCGAGATTGCCGTAAAGGATGCGCAGATGGCTGTCGGCCTTGATTGGGTTCGAGAGCGGCCGCACGACGTCCTGATTCGTTGGATACGGCTTAACGTCGCGGAGATTTTCCGCCATCGTCTTACCAGTGACCGTCATGCAGTCGCCGTGGAGCAGGCCGGCGTCGAGCAGGACCTTCATCAACGGTGGCAAGCCGCCGATGCGGGTGAGGTGGACCATGCCGTATTTGCCCGACGGCTTGAGATCGGCGAGGACCGGGACGCGTTTGCCGATCTTGGTGAAGTCGTCGATCGAGAGTTTCACATGGCAGCTGTGCGCCATGGCCAGGAGGTGAAGCACAGCATTGGTCGAGCCGCCGAGGGCGATCGTGACCGTGATGGCGTTTTCAAACGCCTTGCGGGTCATGATCTGACGCGGGGTGATGCCGGCCTTGAGCAGCGCGAGGGTGGCTTCACCGGCGCGACGGCAATCTTCGCGTTTCTCCGCGCTGATCGCGATCTGGGCGGAGCTGTTCGGCAGACTCATGCCGAGTGCTTCGATGGCGGAGGCCATCGTATTCGCGGTGTACATACCGCCGCAGGAACCGGCACCGGGGACGGAGCAGGCTTCGATCTTCTTCAGACCTGCGTCATCGACCTTGCCGGCAGCGTGCTGACCGATCGCCTCGTAGACCGAAACGATGTCGCATTCTTTTTTAGAGTCCGGATGGATGCCCGGCATGATGGTGCCGCCGTAAACGAAAACGCCGGGGCGATTCAGGCGCGCGAGGGCCATGATGCAGCCGGGCATGTTTTTGTCACAGCCACCGATCGTGACGACTCCATCGAAACCCTCGCCGGCGGCGACCGTCTCGATCGAGTCGGCGATCACTTCGCGGGAAACGAGGGAGTAGCGCATCCCGGGCGTGCCCATGCTGATGCCATCGGAAACGGTGATGGTGCCGAAGATGATCGCCTTGCCACCGGCGGCATTTGCACCCGCCTCGGCTTCGACGGCGAGCTTGTCGATGTGCATGTTACACGGCGTGACCATGCTCCAGAGCGACGCGATGCCGATGATGGGCTTGGTAAAATCCTCCTCCGTGAAGCCCACGGGGCGGAGCATCGAACGGGCGCCGGCGCGGCTGGGACCGTCGTTGACAATGGAAGAGAACTTGCGGGTGGGATCGGGGGCGGAGCTCATGAAGAAAATTCGGCGCAGAAGACCAGAGCAGACTGAGTCGGGCAAGCGTGTTTGCGATCGGGGTCGGTGACAGATCTGGCCTTGGAGTTACGGCACAGTGGAACGGCTGCGATCAACGGCCCCATATCCGGGAATCCTGGGCCGAACGGCTCATGTAATAATTCGAATCGGGGATTGTCCCAGAGCGCAGTTTGCTCGCCATGTCCGCAATCCAAGCCCCCGCTGAATTTATCAAGTGTAAAGGCCTGACTATACGCTGCGGTCATCCTGACGACCGAGCAGGTTGCGATCCTGCGCGCATGGCCTTGGAGCGCCATGATGGTGAGATTGGAGATGGCGACGATTGCGGCGCGGGTCGGGCCACCAAGCAGAAAACTGGCGGCAAGGATCGATAATACCGTTTTCATTTCATTGTGGGGAAGTGAAAAATCGGTAAGCTAAATAAGCTTATTATAGCAACCCCAAGTTAGCGTCCGATGAAAGAAAATCGCATTGTGCTGAGGCGGAGTTTAACGGTCCCCCTGTTTTGGTGGCGGCTTCGTTCGGCCGGCTGGCTCCGGCCATTCTCAAAAGCCTCCGCTGAACTCCTTCCGTTCAAGTTACAAAGCTTGGAGTATTCTCATGAGAGGGGTTGACGTCGGGGCCGACCTTGTTGGATCTCCGCGCCTTCGATCTGGACGGTTTGCTCCCTCGGCTGCACAGCTTCAACCTCGGCGAACGGTTTATCTCAATGCCCGTGTCGGCATGACGTTCTTTGAGAGCAAAGTTTCGCTGGCGTAGCCCAGACCAACCTACGCTCAGCTTTGAGGCGCCAACATCGATCAACGATCAAAGCAGTGACCCCGTTTATCAGGCCTGTCAGGCCTTGAGCCAAACCATCGTGCTCGAAGTGGCGGTATTGGGGTGACCTGCACTGGCTACATTTGACCCGTCTCTTGACAAGGGGATAGGTAATATGTAGAACTTGGAAACGAAATCATTTTTGCCAAACCTTATCATTCTTTGTTTGCCATTAAGGAGGCATTGCGGTTGCCGAACCGAGCGGTTATTAATGATGGATTTGAAGTATAATTTCCTCGTTCATATCTGAGTAAAACTAAAAACTAAAAAAAATATTATGGATCAATTAATCACAGTGGTAATTACGCTCGTAGTTGTCGGCCTTATTCTCTGGCTTATCAATCGTTTCATCCCAATGGCATCGTCCATAAAATCAATTTTAAACGTTGTTGTTATAATTGCAGTGATTTTATGGTTGCTGAAAGTTTTTGGAATTTGGAGTGGTAATATTGGCACCTAATACGGCCATTAATATCCCCTCATCTATATATACCCTCGCGCTTGCCCCTTTTCCGTTCGGACGGTAAAGCTCCAGGTCAATTGCGTCCTGAGGTCAGGCACGGGTCAGCGCGCGATGGGGTTCTTCCACTTGAGTCCGGGCACAGTCCGGACGGGGTCATGTCGTGATTCGTGATAGCGTGACGCAGCATCTACCGCGAATTGGGTCGGCCACGTGATTGCGCGTAGAACCCTCAGACCCACCTTGGCATCTCCCGCCTTTCCCCGCTCACTTCGATTGGATCAGCGAACAAGTGCCAAAGTCGACTTCAACCCTTCCCTATACGATTCATGACATGACCCCCTCCGACCGCCTCCCAGGGCGACGAGCGGACCGGTGTCAATCAGCCAAGGTTGGCTCACCGGCCGTAATCCTCGAGATGGGCGGGATTGGTCGAGAGGTCGCGGGGGCCGCCACGACAACGTCCCACCAAATGACCGATGACATCAAAACCTGTT
>JBBQEG010000128.1:0-12848 GCA_038320495.1 Opitutales bacterium
CTTTTGCGTCCGGAGTCACGCCGTGACGCGGCCAGATGATCTGGGGGTCCGGCCGCACGAGGGTGAACTCGCCCCAGCGTTCCTGTTTCAGGCCGTTGCCACAGTCGATCAGCTGATAATCGCGCCAGCGGTCGGCAACAATCAGAGCGGGGCGTTGGATAGGCGCGGCGGACATCGTGGGCGCGAGGCAATGCCGCTGCTGCGCGGGTGTCGAGCGGGGTTTGCCAGATTCAGGGTGTGTGGTTGTCGGCGCGTAGGTCCGTTTGGAAGGGGCAAAACGCAATGTTTTGGCTGATGGTACGAGGGTTTGACTTGGCTCCTTTCGTTTGGGACCGTCGTCCTTGTCTATGCAAATCAACAGTAATCAATTCGGACGTGCGGTCCTCATGTCCCTCGTTGCTGCGGCTTTGGCTGCGCCGCTCTCAGCAGACGTTGTCGAGACCAAGAACGGCGCTCGCATCGTCGGCAAGGTGGTGCGGATCGCTGACGGCTCCGTGGCCGTCGAAACGGATTTCGCCGGTTTACTTGCGATCAAGCAGAGCGAAGTGACGAGCGTCACGACCGACGCCCCGGTGGCGGTGCGCCTCGCGAGCGGCACACGGATGGAAGGCCGGGTCACAGGCGGCTCCAATGGGGCCCTGCAAATCGCCGGTACGGACGGCTCGGGTACCATTAACACCACGGTTGATGGCATCGCCGCCAGCTGGGGCGCGGGTGGCAAAGATCCCGCGATTGCGGCGCTGGAGCGTAACTGGGCCTACCAAGCCGCGGTCGACGTCACGGGCCGGTCAGGCAATCGCGACCAGCTCGGCACGGCCGCGTCGCTTCGCGCTACATTGAAGACGACGGACGACACGCTCCAGTTCTACACGGCCTATGACCGTCAGGTAACCGATGGACTGAAGTCGGCTGATCAGTTCCGGGCTGGGGTTGATTACCAAAACAATTTCTCCGGGCGGTATTCCTGGTATCTCCGCGATGAAGGCGGCTTCGATCGCGTGAAAGATATCGAACTCTACAACGTCGCCGCGGTTGGTTTCGGCTATGACGTGATCAAGAAGCCCCAGCACCTTCTCACGACCCGCGCCGGTCTTTCGTTTCGCTATGAGGGTTATCGCAATCCTGCCAGCGAAGACGTGAAGAGCGCTGGTTTGGATTTCGGCCTGGCCCATGAACTCACCTTGGCGAATGCGAAAGTGGTCAACCGGATCTCGATCGTCCCGGCGTTTGATGATTTCGCCAATTATCGCCTGACTCACGAGTCGTTCCTGGAGCTGCCATTGGCCGCGCCAAGCTGGAAACTCCGCATGGGTGTGAGCAACGACTACACCAGCATGCCTCCCATCGGCGTGGAGAAGATGGACACCGCATATTTCACCCGCCTCGTGCTGAGCTGGCGCTAAGCCGTTCTCGTATTTCTTTCTCTTTCAATTGCCGGGGCGCAGCTCAAACGCTGCGCCCTTTTTATTTCCCTGAGGTGAAGCGACCTCCGCGTCTTCTGATCTGAACGGAATCGTCCGCGATCGGAGCGTTCGCCGATGTTTTTGTAACTGGCCAGGCATTTCCGGTTGCTCCTTTTCGTCGGCTCGTTCGTCTCTTCATTACCCATGAAGACACGTGTTTTGCCCCTTCTCGTGTTGGTCAGCCTGCTCGCGCCCGCCGCGAACCTGCAGGCGGCCGGCGCTAATGACGTTAAGCTCACCCGTTCCGCCGATCGCGTGCGCGTTGAGCTCGGTGGCCAGCTTTTCACCGAGTATATTTTCAAAGGTGCGCCGAAGCCGTTCCTTTATCCGGTGATCGCCAGCGA
Source organism: Opitutales bacterium (assembly GCA_038320495.1). Lineage (GTDB taxonomy): Bacteria > Verrucomicrobiota > Verrucomicrobiia > Opitutales > Opitutaceae > ER46. Next base: position 1,808 of record JBBQEG010000128.1, read on the forward strand.
CGGCACCGAAATGATGCGCCACTTTCCGGTGAAGAATGACGTTGAGGGCGAGGTGCGCGATCATCCGCACCATCGTTCGCTTTGGTTCACCCATGGTGCAGTCAACGGCATCGATTTCTGGGCCGAGAGCGACCTCAAGAAACAGGGCCAGATCGTGAACGAGTCCGTGGAGCACACCACGAAAGGTGGCGTCGGTGAGATACGCTCGCGGAACAAGTGGGTCGGTCCAGACGGAGCTGTGCAGCTGACGGACGAGACGGTCATTCGCGCCCGGGCGGTCGCGGGCGGTGGACGAATCCTCGACTACGAGGTAACGCTGAAAGCCCCGGCGAACAAGCCGGTGGTTTTCGGTGACACCAAGGAAGGCTCGATGGCGATCCGTCTCCCGCTCTGGATGACGCCTCCGCACAGCTACTCGGTGAACAAGCAGCGGCAGAAGCACGAGGGCGCCGGCACGATTGTGAATGCGGAGGGAATCAAGAATGACGCAACGTGGGGAAAGAGCTCCACCTGGGTCGACTACCACGCGCCAAAGAACGGCAAGGTTTACGGCGTCGCGATGTTTGATCATCCGAAGAATCCCCGGCATCCCACGTGGTGGCATGTGCGTTCCTACGCGTTGTTTGCCGCCAATCCATTCGGCAAGCACGACTTCGAACCCGAGCACAAAGCGAACCCCAAGGCCGGCGATTTGACGATTGCAGCCGGGGACAGCGTTACGTTCCGCTGGCGCTTTTACTTCCACATGGGCGACGAGAAGGCCGGCAAGGTGGCCGAGCGCTATAAAGAGTACGCCGCTGGAAAGTAATCACCGCCGCGGGCGTTTCGAGGGCATCATCCGATGCCTTCGGACCGCCGCGCGTTTTTCCGAGTTCTTTTGCCTCAATTTCTTACCCCATGAATTACCTCTCCCGCCGCACGTTCCTGAAATCTTCCTCCATGGCCGCTGCCGGTTTGGCCCTGAGCGCTCGCTCTTGGGCGCAGGTCGCCGGCTCCAATGGCGATCTCCGCGTCGCGGTGGTCGGTCTCAACGGCCGCGGCCGCAGTCATCTGCAAAGCCTGGGACGCATAAAAGGCGTGCGGGTGGTGGCGCTTTGCGATGTCGATACCGCGGTCTTGGAAAAGACGAAGGCTAATGGATACCCCGACGCGAAAACGTATGTCGACTTACGCGACTTGCTGGCCGCCTCCGACATCGACGCGATTACGATTGCGACGCCGAATCACCTCCATTCGTTGCAGGGCATTTGGGCCTGTGAAGCAGGCAAGGATGTCTATATCGAGAAACCCGTTTCTCATAACGTTTGGGAAGGCCGCCAGCTCGTCGCCGCCACGGAGAAGTACAAACGCGTCATGCAATGCGGGACGCAAATTCGCTCCGGCGAGGGTCTCCAGGAAGCGGTCGCGTGGGTGCGGGGCGGTAATCTCGGGAAAGTGACCGCGGCGCGCGGGTTCTGTTACAAGCGGCGCGATAGCATCGGCAAGACCAGCGGCCCGCAGAAGATTCCGGAGACGGTGAATTACGATTTGTGGGCCGGCCCGGCGCCGAAGGACCCGCTCACCCGCAAGCGGCTTCACTATGACTGGCACTGGCTCCATGTCACCGGCAATGGCGACGTCGGCAATCAGGGCATTCATCAGATGGACGTGGCGCGCTGGTTCCTCGGCGAAACGGGCCTCCCGCGACAGACGCTGAGCGTGGGCGGACGTTTGGGATATATCGACGACGCGGATACACCGAACACCCAGGTGGTGATTCACGATTACGCGAGCGCTCCGCTGATTTTCGAAGTGCGCGGCTTGCCCAGCAAGACGGGTGCGACGGGTAAGGATGCGATGGACCTTTATCGCGGTGTCGGCGTGGGCAATGTCATCGACTGCGCCGGTGGCTCCATCGTCACGACGAATTATTTCACCGCCACCGCCTACGACAAAGCCGGCAAGGTTCTGAAAGAATTCAAGGGCACGGATCGCCACATGCAGAATTTTGTCGACGTCGTCCGCAGTCGGAAGACCAAGGATCTTTACGGCCCGATTGAAGATGGCCACCTTTCCAGCGCGCTCTGCCATCTTGGCAATATCTCGCACGTGCTCGGCAAGGCCTCCGCTTCCGGCGATCTGCGCGAAAAGATCAAAGGCAATGCGCCCCTCGCCGAAGCGTGCGGCCGGATGGTCGAGCATCTCGCGGCCAACAACGTTAACGTGGCGCAAACCCCGCTGACCCTCGGCGTACCGCTCACCTTGGCGCCGAAAAATGTGGAGCGTTTCGTCGGCGAATTTTCCGCACAGGCCAACCCGCTGCTGACGCGGGTCTATCGCGCGCCCTTTGTGGTAAAGGCGATTGCCGCGGATAAACGCGTGGCGGGTTGAAGCGTATCCGGAAAATGGAGCGCGTTCGGGGCGGAGGGCGGTCTTCAGGCAAAGCCAAGCAGATTCCGTTCATCGTATCGTGCGCCCGATTTTCATGTGGCTCCGCGCTTCGTCGATATCCGGTTTCGTGGCCGGGTTGCTCGCCCTGCCGCTCGGTAGTTTGGCCGCGGAACGGGCCCCGGCGCCGGGGGCGGCGTCCGCGATTCCGGTGGCGCTGCCGCCTTTCATCGTGGAGGAGCCAACCAAGGGACCTCCTTGGCGCTATACGGAAGCAATGGGCTATGAGGTGCTCTCGCGGTGCAGTGACGCCACGACGAAGCGGGTGGTGGAGGTGCATTATCGTTTGCATCAACTGCTCGATGAGGTGCTTCCGCTCGAGTTGCAGCTCAAGCTCAGCGTACCGCGAGCTCTGATCCTCTACGATGAGGAGCTACAGCCCGCGGCTTCGAAGGAAGTGATCGCGCGCATGCTGCGCACGCCCGCTGGTTCGGTGCCCGCCCCCCCGGTTCCCTTCATGGGCGGGCGCGGTTTGGGCGGGCGCGTTCCCGTCCCGCAGTTCAGTTTTCTGCCCAATCTTCGCCTCTGGGATCGGGATGCGATGACCGTATTCATGATCGTGAGACGCGAGGACTTCGAGGCCGACCGGCTCGCGCTCACCGCGGACTATATCTCCTATCGCTTGAAGAACCGTCTACCGACGCTTCCCCAGTGGTTTCAAAGCGGGTTCATGGCATTTTTTGGAAATACGACCTTCGAGTCGCGCGGTCTCGCGACGGAACCGCTGTCGTGGCTTTCCGCGGTCGACACGGCGGCGGTGAAGTCGGATCCCAAGACCGCGCCGCCGCTGTTACCGTTGGCGGATTTTTTTGCGGCGCGTCTGGGGCCGAGTGATCCGGCGGCGAGTTTCGATCCGGTGCGCCGCTGGCAGGCGCAAGCCGAGTTATTTGTGCGCTGGGGACTCAATTCGGAAAACGGCACGCGCCGGCAGGCGCTCTGGCGTTTCGTTGAACTCAGTTCCCGGCGTGGCGCCAGTGAGGCTCTTTTTCAGGAGTGTTTCGCGCTGGATTATGCCGCGGCGCAAATCGAGCTGGCGGCGTACCTCCCTCAAGCGGTGCGCCGCACCCTGCGGTTTCGCCCCGCCCGGTTGAAAAAGTTGCCGCCGCTCGCCCTCCGCAACGCCACCGATTCCGAGCTGGGGCGAATCAAGGGTGACTGGGAACGGCTGGAGATCGCGTACGTGAAAGCCATCGCGCCCGAGCTGGCGCAAAAATACCTCGATCAGGCGCGCCGAACCCTGCAACGCGCTTACGAGCGCGGCGTACGGGATTCCGGCCTCCTCGCCGTCATGGGCCTTTGCGAAGTCGACGCGGGCGAGAACGTGGCTGCGCGAGAGTATCTGGAGACGGCGGCCCTCCTGGGGCCAATGCGTCCCAGAGCTTGGTATGAGCTCGCGCGACTACGTCTGGCTGAGTTCCGCACGCTGGCTGGGCAGACTGAAAACCGAATCACCCCCGAACAAGCGGCCGCGGTCTTGCGACCGCTCTTCACGGCTCGCCAAAGTGATCCGCCGTTACCGGAAGTTTATGAATTGATCGCGGAGGTTTGGGAGAACTGTGCGGTTGCGCCGACTCGCGGGCACCTCTTAGTGCTCGACGAGGGCGTGCGGTTTTTTCCGCGCCAAAGTTCGCTGGTCTATCGAGCGGCGGAGCTGAATCTGCGAAACGGGTTTCAACCCGCCGCGGTCGAGCTCATGACGATTGGCATCAATGGCGCGGGCGATGATGCAACGCGGCAACGGTTTCTTCTCTTGCAGGATCAACTCGCGAAATAACGCTGTCGACCGCGCGCCCGGTACTCACGCCCCGCCGGGAGACGTCGATCGTTGGTGGTGGAGAAACCAATCGTACAACGCCGGGTTGGCGTACGTCTCCGTCCAGGAGTCGTGCTGAGCCTCCAGATAGATGGTCAGGTCCACGTGCTTCACGCCCATGTGTTTCAACATCGCGGTCATCCGTTCCGATTCGGCGGCGGGCACGATCGGGTCCTTGGCGCCATGAAACGCCCACACGCCGAGTGACTGCAACGCGTCGCGTTTATGGTTACTCGACATGAACGCCGCCGCGAACTCGCCTCCGCCGCATACGGGCGCGATCGCCGCAAAGCGGTCCGGATGTGCCGTGCCCAAAGCCCAGGCGCCGTAGCCTCCCATGCTCATACCCGTCAGGTACACGCGACCGAGGTCGACGCGGTGGGACGCCAGCACCTCGTCGAGTACCGCGAGTACGCCTTCGGTGTCCCACCACGTGTTCTTCGGACACACGGGGGAGACGACGATGAAGTTCTCGCGGAGTTGCGGGGCTGCGCGGCGTTCCTGCGCCGAGAGACCTTCGCCGCGCAGCAACTTCGGCGGACCGTGTTTCGCCGCGCTCCATGGATCATCTCCGCGTTCGCCTGAACCATGCAGAAACAACAGCACGGGCCAGCGACGAGTGACGTCGATGTGATAGGCTTCAGGGAGCGCGAGCAGGTATTTATAACCGACGGTCTTGGCGAGCGTCCGTTCAGCGGCGTGAACGGTTTGAGGTGAGGTCGCGCGTGAGAGTGACATGAGAAACGGGCCAGTGACGGCGAGACGTTGTGCTCCAAAGAAAGCGAGAAATCTAGACCTGAAGTAACCGGGGGCCGGAAATCGAGAAGGGCACTGACGTAAAGCGGAGCTAAGAAAATGGAAGGCGTTCCGGTTGGAAGGGCGGTCGCTTTTACAGCGGGAGGCCCAGTGCGACATTCCTTGAGCCGGCCTTACGTTCCGTAGAGGCGGTCGCCGAAATCACCCAGTCCGGGCATGATATACTTGTGCGCGTTAAGTTCCCGATCAAGTGCGGCCGTGTGAATTACGGTACCGGCATGATGGCGCTCCACTTCCGCGACACCCTCGGGCGCGCTGACGATACAGACCAGGCGAACATCGGTCGCTCCCTGTTCTTTCACCACCGTGAGCGCCTGCACGGCTGAGCCCCCGGTGGCGAGCATGGGATCCACGATAAAGACATGTCGGCCGGCGAGCGGCGGCAGTTTGCAATAGTAGCTGCGCGCTTTGGCCGTCTCGTGGTCCCGCTCGAGTCCCACATAACCGACACTGACATCGGGGAAAATATCGGTGAACGGCTGAACCATGCCGAGGCCGGCGCGCAGGATTGGCACGACGACGAGGGGGAGACGGCACAGCACGCGCGCCGTGATGGATTCAAGCGGCGTATCGATCTGTTTTTCCTCGGTTTCAATGTCGCTGGTCGACTCGATCGCCAGCAACAGGCTCAGTTGATACGAAAGCGTCCGAAATGTCGCGGGCTTGGTCGTCTTGTCGCGCAGGTGCGTCAGGATGTGAGCGGCGAGCGGGTGATCGAGGACGTGGACGGGCATGGCGGCGAAAAGCGGAAAAGCGGAAAAGCGGGAAAGCGGAGAATTGGGAAATTGGGAAATCGGGAAATCGGAAAACGAGGAGAGCGGGTAGACGGGAGGTCGAAAAATTGGGAAATTGGGAAACGGGGAGAGCGGATCGGCGAAAAATTGGGAAATACCGTGGCTTTCGATCGCTTCCAGTTAGAGCAGATCTCGCTCCACCTTTCTTTCGAGATGATGTTCGAAGTCTTTGCGCAATGCCTTTTGGTTGCCTCGCAGGCCGGGGAAGAGGGCGAGCCATTGATAGGCTTCTTCGCGTAGGTGTTTTGGCAGCACGGGCGGCATCGCCCGAACGCGTTCGAGGGCGCGCACGCATTGCGCGGCGATGCGATCGCAGACCAGTTGGACGCGGGCAGAGCTGTGTTGTCCGGCGAGGTGCAGCGCAGGGTCCGTCTTCCGGCTTCGACCTTTCAGCGGCCCACGATAGTCGGCGAGGCTCGACGTCACCACTGTGGTGGTGCGCGGGAAGTGACTCGCCATCGCATTCCAGCGTTCGTTGCGATGGTCACCGGCGTTGCGGGTGTCCGTGCGTAGCAAAACCGTCGGGATGTCACCGGCTTTTGAATACATAAACTCCACCACGGTGCCGCTGTCGAGGTCCGCGCCATCGAAGTTGAAGAGCGCCAGATCGGCCCCGACGAGCGCGCGGAGATTGAAATCGCGCGTTCCGCGTCCACTGCGGCCTTTCAGTTCCGTGAAGTCCTGCGGCAAAATGCACCGAAACTTTCCGTATGATTTCTCGTAGATCGCCTCAGCCAGCCACGCGTTGCCGATTAGGTGGTTTAGGGAGAAGAGTTCTCCGCCAAGGTAGACGCTGTAGCTCCGCTTTGTTTTCTTCATCCGGGCACAGGGAGGAAGCGCTCAAGCGGACGAAGGCACAACGCAAAACCCGCCCTGTTCGGCAAACGCCTGCCGGGCGAGGCCCCAGACGCCGCTAGTGCGCGGGACGTTTACGGTTGCAGACGCAGCGTGGTCGCGGGTTTACCGGGTAGGAGTGGCGTCGGATCGCCGCGCACCCAGGCTTCGTGGCCCGCGCGGTAATGCGGCGAAAGCGGGTGTCCGCTTTGGCCGCCCGGCAGATGCAGGATGCCTTCGTGTTCGCGTCCAGGCGACACCACCATCCGCTGGCTGGCGCCATGGGTTGCACTCTGCACCCGCGGCATATCATCGCCGCCGGGGAGCGGATCGGCCGGCAGATCGAACCATCCGGACACCCACGGAAAGGAGTAGCTGAAAAGATGGCGAATTCGGGCCGTGTTGTGCCAACCCCAGGTCGCTTTGCTCATCGAAACGCCCTGCCGGTCCGAAATCTTTATCACATCGTCGCACGCCGCGAGGAGCAGTTCATCCCAGCTTTCAAATCGCGGATTGAGCAGGTGCAGCGGGCGTTCCTGCAAGAGAGTCCAGGTGGCCGGTTCGAGTTGAAAATCCTTCCAGTTGAATTCCGGAAACGTCTCGATGCTTTTTTCAAAAATGGGCGTGTAAATGAGAGCATGAACCGCGATCCGAAAGTCGCGGACCAGCCAATAGCTGACCGCGTCGACGCTCGCCCGTCCTTCCCATTTCTCGGCATAGGTCCGCAATGCCGTCCGCGGCTTGCTGCCCGTCGTAGCGGCCGGCGTGAGAGTCTTCATCAGCAGCGCGTGCCAGCGCTCGAGAAACAACGCCCGATCGTCGAGTTGCACGGCGAGGAGATCCTTGGGGGTGGCTTGCTCCATTTTGGCGAGGCCATCACGAATTTGCGCGGCGCGATAACTGCGTCGATAGGCGCCATCACCGAGCTGAGCCAACGCGGCGCCACCGACGTGGCGCTGATTGGCCGACCAGAGCCGGCCGGCCTTTTCAGCATCTGCGCCGCGCACGACCGGGATTTCCGCGGACGACAAATAACCCTCCCACTTCCGGTCGCCAAACGCCCACGAAACGGGCAGCCGGCCATCGTAGCCCACGCGTTTTGGCACCCGCCCGGCAATTGTCCACGCGATGTCTCCGGCGCGGTCCGCGAGGACAATATTCTGCGCGGGAATTCCGGCGCGGTGCGCGATGGCGATGCCTTCGGTTACGGTCTTCGCATTCTCCAGGTCGAGGAGGTCGAGATTCGTGGCCTCAGGATCATGAGTGACCCAGCGTAAGGCGAGCGGGCGGCGTTGATCATCGGTTCCGATGATGGGGCCCCAGAGGGTCCAACGTTGCTCGGTGGAGACAGGGTCGTCACCCTTGATCTTGATCGTCTCGTTCCGTTGCTCGAAATCCAATGGGCTTTCGTGCCCGGGGGCGGTGTAGAGGAAGGTCGCGACACTGTTGACCTGGACCGCTACCAGATCGCTTGTGTCGATGTAGGCATTCGTGAACCCCCAGGCGACGTCGCCGTTGCTGCCTGCGACGATCGCGGGAGCGCCGGGCAGAGTCACGCCGACCATCGTGCGGCCGACGTAGGCTATCGCGGCGCGGTACCACGTGTTGGGCACCCGCAGGTCGAGGTGCATGTCATTCGCGAGCATCGCACTCCCGCTGGCGGTGTGTGCTCCGGCGAGGGCGAACGCGTTGGAGCCGATGCCGGATTCGGTATCGCGGGCGAGAGCCGGCGACGGGAACAAACCGGCTCGGTCTCGAGCGTTGGCCTCCCCGGGGGAAATCGCTCCGACTTTCTGGTTGCGCAGATTGATGATACGCGGCCCTGGAATAGCGGGCAACGGGGCTTGAGTGCCGTCGATCGCGGCGTCGTCGGGCGTGATGACGGGCGCGAAGAATTTGAGCGCGTCCAAGCCCAACTTGTCTCGCAAGGTCGCGAGGGAGCGCTCGTAGTTCCCGGTTCCCCCCTGCAGATCGAGCGCCATCGCGTGGATCACAAGGATGGAGTCTGCCAAGCGCCAGGGCTGTGGCTCCGCGCGTAGAATGATGTATTCAAACGGCTTTTCGCGAAGCGCGGCGACGCCGGCATTAACCCCCGCCACATAGGCTTCCAGAATAGCGCGCTTGTCGGCCGGAAGCTGTTCCACCACCTGCTGCGCGACGCGGCGGAAACCGTGGATGCGGTTGGCGCGATCGCGGGACAAGGCGCGATTGCCGAGAAGTTCCGAAAGCTCGCCGGCCGCTCCACGCCGCTGGAGGTCCATTTGGAAAAACCGTTCCTGGCCGTGCAACCAGCCGAGGGCGCGGCTGACATCAACCCGATTACTGCCTCGAATCATCGGTACGCCCTGCGCATCGCGTTCGATTGTAACCGCCGCCGTCAGGCCGGTCACGGTCGCGTTACCCTCAAGCTGCGGGAGACTCGCGCGGATTCTCCAGTAGAGCCAGCCGACGACGAGGACGGCGACCACGAGCAAGACGCTCACGGCGCTAGCGAGCAGGCGCAGGCGCTTCGCAGTCGGGGAACTCAATGAAGACGGCGTATCGGGTGGATGGACAGACGGCATCAGGCGGAAGGGAGGAGGGCAGAACAGTTCAAGAGCGGTCCGAGGTGACACAGACATTCCTGTCTGTGATCTGGAGCACTGATGGAATGGAGAAACGCGATCATAGGCGGTGTCCCGGCGTCATCTCCGCCTTAGATTTTCAGCGCCTGGCGAATTTCTCTCACGATGGCGTCGGGTGTTTTCGCCACATCGATCTCAAGGGCCGTTGCGGGTGGCTGTAACGTGGCGAGCTGCGATTGGAGCATCTCCGGTTTCATGAAATGACCTTCCCGTTTGTTCATGCGTTCAAGGATGACGTGATAGTCGCCCGTGAGATGGACCACTTTGACGCGTTTCCGATCCGGAATAGCCGCTGCCCGATACGCTTCCTTCAAGGCCGAACAGGTGACGATGGCGCTTTCGCCGCGCTCGAGAGCGGCCGTGATGTAAGCGCGAATCGCCGCCAGCCAGGGTGTGCGGTCGTCATCGGTGAGCGGGACGCCGGAACTCATCTTGGCGACGTTCTCGGGCGGGTGAAAATCGTCGGCATCGCGGAAGCTCCAAGCGAGTTCGGTCGCCAATTGGAGGCCGATGGTGGTTTTCCCGCTGCCGGAAACACCCATCAGCAAAATCACGATGGGTTCGCGCAGCTCCCAAGCCCGGCTGGCCACCGGGTTGCGACCTTCGTCGAAATCGAGGTAATCGAACATGGTGACGATCGGTTTGCTTTCCAAGCCGCTCTCTCGAATGCGGCGCGCAAGTATCTCCGCTCCGGCATCGCGAAAGCCACGTTTCATCATAAAGCCGTTCCAGACCTCGCATTCCTCATCTTCCCGCGGGCTACCGCGATGTTCCGACCAGTCGAGTAGCTCAAGGTCAGTCATGTCCCCTGCGATCGTGCGCGTGACGAGTTCAGTGTAGCTTATCCGCAGGAAACTGCAGCAACGGAGATCGAATCCCTTCCCCAGATTCTCGAGGTAGTCCGTGGGCAGCTTGCCCGCGTCGTGCAGCCGGATCTTGTCGAGCATCCGGCCGAAATAAACAATGCGGCCCACGGTAAGGTACGGGCTGCGCAGTCCAGAAATAGGAGGCATGCGCGCACCCTGAGACGAAAGCGTCGCGACCGAAACGAAAAAACACTACGGTTTACGGGCCTGCAGGTAATACACCGCCGTGGCCAGCAATCCCAGCAGCCAGGTCGGGGCGTTGATCCAAAGCTGATGAAAGGGTACCGGATAGGTCCGGCAGGCCCAGATCACGAACACGTGTTTCGCCGCGATCAGGAGCCAGCAGACGAGTAGAAACCGCTCCACCTTGCGGTGCCGCCGCGGGCGTCCTGGATCGTGAATGCGCACCTCCTCCACGAACGCGCTGCGTTCAACCTCCGGCGGCGGGTGCTGCCCGGTGATCAACTGGAGGAGATTGGTGAACATCGTAGCTATGCTATGTGACGTTGTCCAAAAGGGAAATTGGGATTGTGATTCGGTGCGAATTTCCGGCCCGCCCGCGTAGACGACGCGCCGCGGATTGGGCGTTCTTCCCGGGACATCCTCCGCGGCTTCCGGCTGCCAGCAATCGACTCCGGGTTTGCGAGCCCACAAGAGCGGATTCCGACGCTCCAGATCAGAAAACCCCGGAGTTGAATCACTGCGTGCGCTCGCCACGCTGACCTTATGCCTGACCCTCTTCCCGCCGCCGAACCGCCGCTCGAGGACACGCCTGCCCGGCTGGGTCGGCCGAGCGCGGCCGCCGCTGGCGTGGTCGCGGTCGCCAAAACGGCGAAGCTCGTCGGCGAGATGGGGTTCACGCGTGGG
>JBBQEG010000129.1:0-12812 GCA_038320495.1 Opitutales bacterium
GGGGAAAACGGGAAGTTGCACTTGGGGCATGCCTCACTTCGTAGCCGCTTGCGCCCCTGCACGTCAGCAATAACCGCCCGATCAGTCTCATTTTCGTTCCCGCCGATCTCACCTCGCTCCCGGGGAGATCAGGATGTCTGAGCCTGAAGAGGTTCCTTACCGTTCCCGTCCGCTCCGAGCCGCGTCGGGAGGTGACGGTTCGCGGGCCGAGGCGGAGAGCGCCCCGGAAAGGCTGACCGCACTCGCCATCGGAATTGCAAAATACGTGACGCCGGGCGGTAGCTTCTATCGGATGCAACCGCACCAAGCGCAAACGTTCTGAACGATTGGTCTTTAGTCGCGTTTTCGGCCTGAGATCCGCATCCGGTCCTTCGCTGGGGGTTCACGCCCGACACAGTTTGCCTCCGGTCTATGACAAAATTGTGAGCAAGATTTGGAAGACGGTGCTTGATCGTCGAAAAGCGGGCCGTATACCTTGCGCCGTTTCTCTCTTCGAACACGTTCACTGCATGACTATCAAAGCCTATCTCAAGCCGCAATGTGGCTGGTCCAACGGTGTCCGCGCCATTTTGCGGAAGCACAACCTGCCCTTCGAAGATATTGATATCATCAATAACCGCGCGAACTACGCGGAGATGGTGCAGAAGTCAGGTCAGCCGCTTTCCCCCTGCGTTGAAATCGATGGCGTAATGCTGGCCGACATCTCCGGCGAAGAGGTTGAGAATTACCTCCTCAGCAACGACCTGGTGAAACCAACCGACGTTCCCGTCAACGTGCCGACGAATGCGGCCTGCTCGGATGAAGAGCATGCAAAGATGGCCACGAAAACGATTCGATTTTTCTAACCACTACGCTGAGAGCACTCCGTAACTCACTCTCCGGGCCGCTCTCGCCACGACGAGACGGCCCTTTTTTGCGCCCAGGCAATGAGCTTTCTCGAGGTGGCTCACTTAAGGCTTCTCACTCCTCTTCTTCCTTCGACTTTCTGACCACCGTGAACACCAAAACGCCAACCGATTTGAACTCCATCCTCAGCGAGACCGGGCACCCCAGTGTAGCGCCCCGTCGTTCCCTCGGTTTGCCCCCCAAGCAGGGCCTTTACGATCCCGCGTTTGAACATGATGCCTGCGGCGTCGGCTTCATAGTCGATATGCATGGTCGCAAATCGCACAAAGTGGTGAGCGACGGTCTGCAGATCCTTCGCAATCTGGACCACCGCGGCGCTTCCGGAGCCGAAATCAACACCGGCGACGGCGCGGGCATTCTCATTCAGATGCCGCACACGTTTTTTGCGGAGGTGTGCAAGGCGGCCCGCATCACCCTGCCCGAGGCCGGGCAATATGGCGTAGGTCTCTTCTTTCTCCCGCGCAATCCGACGGTTCGGCGTAAAATCGAGGAGCGTTTCGAGCAGATCGTGCAAGCCGAGGGCCAGACGTTCCTGGGTTGGCGCACGGTGCCGACCAACCGGGCGCCCTTGGGCGACACCGCTCTCTCCTGCGAGCCGTTCATGCGCCAGGCGTTCATCGGCCGCAACCCCGAGCTGAACGAAGACCTAGCTTTCGAGCGCAAGCTCTACATCATTCGGAAGTGCGCCTACACCGAGATCCGGACCTCCACGATGGCGGGCGCCGAGTACTGGTACGTCGCCAGTCTCTCGATGCGTACCTTGGTGTACAAGGGCATGCTCACGACCGACCAGGTCGATAACTATTTTCCAGACCTGCAGCATCCGATGATGGAGTCGGCGATGGCGCTGGTTCACTCGCGTTTTTCGACCAACACCTTCCCGAGCTGGGACCGCGCGCATCCGTACCGCTACGTCGCCCATAACGGCGAAATCAACACCCTCCGCGGTAACATCAACTGGATGCACGCCCGTCAGGCGTTGTTCGAGAGTCCGCTCTTTGGTGACGACATCCAGAAAATCCTTCCAATCATCAACCCGAACGGGTCCGACTCGTCGATGTTCGATAACACGCTCGAACTGCTGGTGCTTGCCGGACGTCCGCTGGCGCATGCGAGGATGATGATGATTCCTGAGCCGTGGTCGTATCACGAGTCGATGGATGATGACCGCCGGGCCTTCTATCAGTATCACTCCTGTTTGATGGAGCCGTGGGATGGGCCGGCCTCGATCGGCTTTACCGATGGCAAACAAATCGGGGCGATCCTTGATCGCAACGGCCTGCGCCCGTCGCGCTTTTACGTTACTCGCGGCGGCCTGGTGGTTATGGCCTCCGAGGCGGGCGTGCTCGATTTTCCACCGGAAGAGATCGTGCAGAAGGGCCGCCTTCAGCCCGGCCGTATGTTCCTGGTGGATACCGAGCAGGGCCGCATCATCGAGGATGAGGAGATCAAGCGTGAGATCTCCCGCGCGCAACCGTATCGCGAGTGGCTCAACACGCACCTCGTCCATCTCAAAGATCTACCCGACGCTCCGGCGGTCGAGCCGCCGGATCATGCGACGCTGCTTCAGCGCCAGATCGCGTTTGGTTACACGTTCGAGGATGAGCGCGTCATCATTACCCCGATGGCCAAGGACGGGGTGGAGGCCATCGGCTCGATGGGCAACGACGCCGCCCTCGCGGTGCTCTCCAACAAGCCGCGTCTGCTGTACGATTACTTCAAGCAGCTCTTCGCCCAGGTCACGAACCCGCCGATCGACTCGATCCGCGAGGAGATCGTTACTTCCGCCGAGACGCGTCTCGGCTCCGAAGGCAATCTGCTCAATCCGCAGCCGACCGCCTGTCGGCGCGTCGAGCTGAAGTGGCCTGTGCTCACGAATGAGGAGTTCGCCAAAATCCGCCGCACCAATCTGCCCGGCCTGAAGATCGGAGTGTTGCCGATACTCTTCCGCGTGAGCCGCGGGGAGAAGGGCTTGGCGAAGTCGATGGAGGAGCTCTCCATGATGGCGCGCCGCATGATCGAGGAAGACGAGGTCAACGTCCTCATCCTCAGTGACCGTGGTGTCACCCGCGATTCCGCTCCGATTCCCGCGCTGCTCGCCGTGTCAGGCCTGCATCATTATCTGATCCGCGAAGGGCTCCGCACGCGGGTCTCCCTCGTGCTCGAAACCGGCGAGGCGCGTGAACCGCATCACTTCGCCGTCCTGATCGGCTTCGGAGCCTCGGCCATCAATCCGTACGTCGCGTTCGAAACGATCGATGACATGATTCGCGAGGGCATGCTGCCCGGTCTCGATCACAAGAAGTGCTGCGCCAATTTCGTGAAGGCCGCCTCCAAGGGCGTGGTCAAGATCATGTCGAAGATGGGCATCTCCGCGATCCAGTCCTATCGTGGAGCCCAGGTCTTTGAGGCCCTGGGACTGCGGCAGGATGTCATCGAGCAATACTTCACCTGGACCCCTTCCCGCGTCGGCGGCATTGGCCTCGACGTGATCGCCCAGGAAGTTTTGCTGCGCCATCGTGCGGCGTATCCGGAACGGGCCGTCAATGGTCACGTTCTCCCTGTGGGCGGCCTGTATCAATGGCGCTCCAGCGGCGAAGCGCATTTGTTTACGCCGGAGTCGGTGCATGCCTTGCAGAAGGCGGTTCGCCAGAACAACCACGTCGCCTATGCGGCTTACGCCAAACTGGTCAACGAACAGGGTCGCAATCTCTGCACGCTGCGCTCGCTGCTCGATTTCAAGAACGGCACCGATTCGATCCCGCTGGAGGAGGTCGAGTCGGCGGAGAGCCTGATGCGGCGTTTCAAGACGGGCGCGATGTCCTACGGCTCGATTTCCAAGGAAGCGCACGAGACGCTCGCCATCGCCATGAACCGGATCGGCGGCAAGTCGAACACCGGTGAAGGCGGCGAAGATGCCGAACGTTTCACCTGGACCAACGAACTGGGCGATTCGAAGAACTCTGCGATCAAGCAGGTGGCTTCGGGCCGTTTCGGCGTCACGAGCGAATACCTCGTCAACGCCAAGGAAATCCAGATCAAGATGGCGCAGGGCGCCAAGCCCGGCGAGGGCGGCCAGCTGCCCGGCAGCAAAGTCTATCCGTGGGTCGCCAAGACCCGTGGTACCACCGCCGGCGTGGGTCTGATCTCACCGCCTCCGCATCATGACATCTACTCGATCGAGGATCTCGCCGAGCTGATCCACGATTTGAAAAACGGAAACAAGGACGCGCGCATCAGCGTGAAGCTCGTCTCCGAAGTCGGCGTCGGCACCATCGCCGCAGGCGTCGCCAAGGCGCACGCCGACGTTGTCCTGATTTCTGGATACGATGGCGGCACCGGCGCCTCGCCGCAGACCTCGCTGCAACACGCCGGTTTGCCGTGGGAGCTTGGTCTCGCTGAGACCCATCAGACGCTCGTGCTCAACAACCTCCGCTCCCGCATTGCCGTGGAAACGGATGGCCAGCTGAAAACGGGTCGCGATGTCGCGATTGCAGCCTTGCTCGGCGCCGAAGAATTCGGTTTCGCGACGGCTCCGCTCGTGGCGACCGGCTGTATCATGATGCGCGTGTGCCATCTGAATACCTGTCCGACGGGCGTTGCCACGCAGGATCCCCAGCTCCGCGCCAAGTACACCGGCAAGCCGGAGCACGTGGTTAACTTCATGCGTTTCATCGCTGAGGAACTGCGCACCATCATGGCCCAGCTCGGTTTCCGCACGATCGAGGAAATGGTCGGTCGGACCGATCGGCTCGAGTCGAAGCGCGCCCTCGATCATTGGAAGGCCAAGGGACTCGATTTCTCGAACATCCTATATCAGCCCGATGTCGGCCCCGAGGTCGGCCGCTTCTGCCAGATCAAGCAGGACCACGGCATCGATCGCTCGCTCGATGTCACCACCCTTCTCGACATCTGCCAGCCTGCGATCGACCGCGGCGAGAAGGTCGTCGCCGAGCTTCCCATCCGGAACGTCAACCGCGTGGTCGGTACGATTACGTCCAGCATCATTACCAAGAAGTACGGGGCCAAGGGTCTGCCCGAAGACACGATCAAGCTGAAGTTCAACGGCTCCGCCGGTCAGAGCTTCGGTGCGTTCGTCACGCGGGGCATGACGCTCTCCATCGAGGGTGATGCCAACGACTACTTCGGCAAGGGGCTATCGGGTGGAAAGCTCATCATCTATCCGCCCGCGGCTTCGACCTTCAAAGCCGAGGAGAACATGATCGTCGGCAACGTTGCGCTTTACGGCGCGAGCGCGGGCGAGGTCTACATCCGCGGCATGGCGGGCGAACGCTTCGGCGTCCGTAATTCCGGCGTCACCGCCGTCGTTGAAGCCATCGGTGACAACGGCTGCGAATACATGACCGGCGGCAACGTTGTCGTCCTCGGGCCCGCTGGTCGTAACTTCGGCGCCGGCATGTCCGGCGGAATCGGATACGTGCTCGACGAGAGCGGCGAATTCGCCCCGCGCGTGAATGTGCAGATGGTCGGTCTCGAGAAACTCGAGGACGCCCGGGAAATCGCGGCTGTCCGCGCCATGATCCAGAAGCACCTCGACTACACCAAAAGTGAACGCGCCAAGATGATCCTGGAAAATTGGGACACGTTCCTTCCGAAGTTCGTCAAAGTGATGCCCAAGGATTACAAGCGCATGCTCGCCTGTATCGAACGCGCCCAAAGCCAGGGGCTCACGGGCGACGAAGCCATCATGGCGGCGTTTGAAGAAAACTCCCGTGACACCTCGCGTGTTGGCGGTAACTAAGGCGTTGCTCAACTCAATCGACCTGTCGCCACCTTCCGTTGATCAGCCCTGTCCGCAGCGCTGATCAACGGTTTGATTCCTCCTTCACCTTTCCGCTTTCCAGCACCGACTTCTCCGTATCATGGGTAAACCAACTGGCTTCATCGAGTATCTGCGCGAACTGCCTGTCGATCGCGCGCCTTCCGAGCGCGTCAAAGACTGGAAGGAGTTCCACCATCACATGGAGGAGAAGAGGCTTCGCCAACAGGGCGCGCGCTGCATGGATTGCGGCATCCCGTTCTGTCATTCGGGCAAGCTGATCAGTGGCATGGCCAGTGGCTGCCCGATCAATAACCTCATTCCCGAGTGGAACGATCTGATTTACCGCGGCCTGTGGAAGGAAGCGCTCCATCGCCTGCACAAGACGAACAACTTCCCGGAATTCACCGGTCGGGTGTGTCCGGCCCCGTGCGAGGGTTCCTGCGTTCTCGGGATCAACAATCCTCCCGTTACGATCAAGAACATCGAGGCGTCGATCATCGACAAGGGCTGGGAAGAGGGCTGGGTGGTGCCTGAGGCGCCCAAGGTTCGCACCGGCAAGAAGGTTGCCGTCATCGGCTCCGGGCCGGCCGGTCTCTCCGCGGCGGCGCAGCTCAATTGTGCCGGCCATAGCGTCACCGTTTTCGAGCGGGCTGATCGCCCGGGAGGGTTGCTCATGTACGGCATTCCGAACATGAAACTCGACAAGAAGGAAGTCGTCCTGCGCCGCATCAAGTTGATGGAGCAGGAGGGCATCAAATTCATCTGTAACGCCAATGTCGGCGATAACGTCGAGCCGCAGATCTTTCTCAAGGAATACGACGCGACGGTCATCTGCACCGGTGCCACGCAGCCCCGGAATCTCCCGATTGAAGGGCGCGACTTGAAGGGCGTGCACTTCGCGATGGATTTTCTCACCGAGAACACCAAGGCGATTCTCAACGGCGGCGCGGCCAACTGCCCGATCAACGCCAAGGGCAGGGACGTCGTCGTCATTGGTGGTGGCGACACCGGCACCGACTGCGTTGGCACTTCGATGCGCCACGGCTGCAAGAGCATGGTGCAGATTGAAATTCTGCCCAAGCCGCCGCTGGAGCGGTCGGCTGACAATCCGTGGCCCGAGTGGCCCAAGACGTACAAGATGGACTATGGCCAGGAAGAAGCGGCCGCGAAGTTCGGCGCCGATCCGCGCGTTTATCTCACGACCGTGAAGAAGTTCGTCGGCGATGAGAACGGCCACGTGAAGGAACTCGTGACCGTCGAAATCAAGTGGGACAAAAACGAGAAAGGTCAGTTCGTGCCGCAGGAGATTCCGGGCACGGAGAAGACGCGTCCCGCCCAGCTCGTTCTGCTCGCGATGGGTTTTCTCGGGCCCGAACAGGCGTTGCTCAAGGAGCTCAACTTGGAGTCCGATCCGCGCTCGAACATCAAAGCCGAGCACGAGAAGTACACCACTAGCATCACGGGGGTCTTTGCCGCTGGCGACTGCCGCCGTGGCCAGAGCCTGGTGGTCTGGGCAATCAACGAAGGTCGCGGTGCGGCGCGTGAGTGCGACCGTTACCTGATGGGCTATTCAGATCTGCCGTGAGGCGAAGCGCCGCGAGCCGCGGGTAGCGAGGAAGGAGTCGTTCGACTCACGCTTCGCTGCTCGCTCACCGTGGGCGCTGCTTCTCGGTCGTGCTGAGGATGTCGTCTGGCTTCCCTCGGACGCAAAGCGACGGTGAAGTGATTGCGCCTCAATCCGTGCGAGCGACGCGTTGATCGCGACGTTGTCCGGGGGATGCCGGCTTCCGACCGAGGTGGGCGCCGTTTCAAGCGAGCTCAACGGGCCGGGCGCAGCCGTTCGAGGAGGACTCCGCTGGTCGCCGTCAGACATCCCGGCTGCTCGTTACTCGTCCCTCACTCGTTAATCGTTACGGTTTTGACCTCCCAGCTGGACCTTGCGGGCACGGTGCACAGAGTAGGGGATCCCCTCCTTGCCCATGCCCCACTTCTCTCGTCGCGAATTCCTAAAGACGGTTTCCACGGCCAGCGCCGCGCTTGCGGTGACGGCCTCATCCACCGCGGCTGCGGCCGCGACCAGCGGAGCGTCCGCCACTCCTCCGAGTCGCAAGGGCAAATCGGTCATGGGCCTGCGGGCGCCGGGCCTCGATCGCGTGCGCTGTGCGATGATTGGCGTGGGTTCGCGGGGCTCGGGCACCTTGCGAGAGTTGCTTTTGCTCGAAGGGTGCGAGGTTCGTGCGATCTGCGATCCGCACGCGCCGAGTTTGCAGCGCGCCATGGCGGTGGTTGCGCGCACGCAGAAGCAGCAGGTGGCGACGCCGTTTGGCGAAGGTCCGGAGGATTACAAGCGCATGCTGGCGCGCGATGACATCGATGCGGTGTTCATCTGCACGCCGTGGCGCGATCACGTGCCGCAGGCGGTCGCCGCGATGCGCGCGGGAAAACACGCGTTTGTCGAAGTTCCGGCGGCCGTCACGCTCGAGGAATGCTGGCAACTCGTCGATGTCGCGGAGGAGACGCAGCGCCACTGCATGATGATGGAAAATGTGAACTACGGACGCGAGGAACTGATGGTTCTCCGCATGTGCCGGGAAGGCGTGTTCGGCGACCTTCTGCACGGTGAAGCATCCTACCTGCACGACCTGCGTTCGCAGATGAAGCACGTGGACCACGGGACCGGAAGCTGGCGCACGCGGGAGCACGAACTCCGCGATGGCAATCTGTATCCAACTCATGGACTCGGCCCGGTGGCGCAGTACATGAACATCAATCGCGGCGATCGGTTTTCACGCGTCGTGTCGTTCAGCAGTCCCTCGCTGGGAATGGACGATTATGCCCGGAAGAATTTTCCGGCCGATCATCCCCGACGGAAAGCGCGCTATATCTGTGGCGATGTGAATACCGCGATCATCAAGACGGCGAAAGGCCGGACGATCATGATCCAGCACAGCACGATGACCCCGCGGCCGTACTCGCGGCACAATCTGATCCAAGGGACGCGCGGGCTTTTCTCCGGTTTTCCGAATCGCATCTACATCGAGGGACGCAGCCCGAAGGAGCATACGTGGGAAGACGAAAAGGACCTCGGGAAATATTTTGCCGAGTTCGAGCATCCCTTGTGGACGAAGGTCGCCGACGTCGCGAAGAAGCTGCCGCGAGAGAGCACGCGCGGGCATGGCGGGATGGATTTCGTCATGCGGTGGCGGATGATCCAGTGCCTGCGTGAAGGACTTCCGATGGATCAGGATGTTTACGATGCGGCGGCCTGGAGCGCGATCGCACCGCTGACGGAACAGTCGGTCGCCGGCGGCGGAATGCCAATTGAAGTTCCTGATTTCACCCGTGGTGCCTGGACCACAGCGCAACCGCTTGGGATCGTAAGCTAGCCGCGGATTGAAGCCGGCGGACGGCGCGGCCTTGACGCAGACGGTGAGGCGCCTCGACGGTGGGGCATGCCATCGAAACCAATCCCTGGATCCACCGGGGAAGTGCTCACCTGTTTGCCGTCGCCCTATTTGCCGCATGCGGCGACGGGTTTGCTCTACCTTCCGCGCTTCCTGGCGAAGTGCCGTTATGTGAAAGAGCACGGCACGTTGCCCGCGAGTTATGCCAAGAACTACAAGCGCGGGCTGGATCGTTTCTTGTGTATGCACCTCGGCATCGAGCCGGCGGCGGTCGAGAGCATCGTGCACACCTGTATCGATCAAGGCGTCGATGAAGGCGAACGGGATCGGCGGCTGTTGGCGTTGCTGCCGTCGGAGGTGCGGGCGGCGGCTTGGAATCGCGAATTGGTGCAGAAGGGGATGACGCCCGCCGGGCGGGAATTCATGCTCACGGCGCTGACGGCGATGGGCTGTTCCGACCGGATCGAAGAGATCAAGTGTGTTCCGGATCTGATTGATTTCGACGAAGGTAGGATCGAGTAGGAAAAGAAGAAACGTTGGAAGTCTGAGAAATGAGAAACCCCCGTGCGGGGTCGAGAGAGACCGCTTCTCGGGGATGCCCTTTTCTGCTCCCTTCTTTCACGGAGGCGCAAGAGACGCAAGGGATTGGCTAAAACAGCCAATGAAGAATCTTTCCGGTCGTCGTTTCTCCGTTTCTTCTTTTGCAGTTTTTCCGCCGTTTCTTATTTTCTCCCATCCATGGTCAAAGGTCAGAAAGTCGTCTGCATTAACGATACATTTTCCCCGACAATCCGCGCGCTCTACAAGCAGCTCC
This sequence comes from Opitutales bacterium, assembly GCA_038320495.1. Taxonomy (GTDB): domain Bacteria; phylum Verrucomicrobiota; class Verrucomicrobiia; order Opitutales; family Opitutaceae; genus ER46. Next base: position 9,908 of record JBBQEG010000129.1, read on the forward strand.
CGGTGAAGGATAATATTTACACCGTCCGCGAGGTGTTTCTGGGACGGGAGAAGATTGTGAAAGGGGGCGACTCCGCAACCGTTGGATTGCTCCTCGAGGAGCTGACCAACCCCCGTGATCCTTTTCATCAAGGGGAGCAGGAATTGGGATTTTCCTCCGAACGGTTTGCGCCGCTGAATGAAGTTCCCCCCGAAGAAGCCGAAGTGGAAGAGGTGGTGGGCGTCGGGGCCTGGGTTCCGGCCTGAGCAGCCCGGGCCGGTATCCGGACGGGGAAAGATTCATCGGGCCCAGAGGAATCGGATTCGTTACGACGGATCCAAACCCGATTGCTTCGGACGCGCTGGCTCGACCGCTTCGCGCTGGCCAGGATCTACTCCGGCACCAGTTCCGGCACCACGGGTTTGCCGATATCGCGGCGGATTGATTCGAGGTTTTCGCGGATGAGCGCGCCCATCGACTCGCAACGCAGGTAATCCGTCCTCTGGTAATGGTCGGCGAGCCCCTCGCGCAGGCGATGGATGTTTTCCCGCGGAGCAATCGGATCCCGGGCCATGTCGTGCAGGAGTAAGCCGAGCCGTTCGGACGCGAGCGATGCCCGTTGGAGGAGGAGGGTCTGCTCCTCGCGTTGATATTGGCGGGCGGTCTCGGGGCGGAGGTGCTTCGTGCAGAAGCGCACGAGCTCGGCGTTCTCCTTGAAAAATTGGGGAAGATAAAAATTCTTCCGGCCGTCGTAGCTTTGCTGGTCGAAATCCATCGAACGAATACGCAACTGCGCTTCCTCGAAATCCGGCGTGACGACGAAAACAAAATTGTACGACCGCATGTCGCCGAGGAGTCGCACGAAGCAGCGTTCGTTGAACTTCACCAGTTCCTTGGCGACGCGAATCGGCTTCAGCTCGTGCTGCCGGCCGAGCCAGGTCTCAATGAACATGTCCCCGGGGATGCCCGCCACATGCTCCTCCACGAGGGTGTTGCCGAAAGTGAGAAAGTTTAGGCGATTGGGGGAAAGAAGATGCTCAAGCTCGAGTCCGTAAAGCCGGGAGGCATCGGCCCGCTTCACATAGAAATAATCCTGGTTGTCGTTGTACGCATTAACAATCCGGATACGAAACGGCGTCGAATTACCGAAGGTGCAGAAGTCCACCCGGTCCACGTAAAGGTGATCCACCACCGACAAGTCGCCGTCCACTTTCAGCCAGGCGTAGACTTCTTTCAGCGCCTCATTCAACGACGACATTTCGCTGGCCTCGTAAATCACCGTGTCCCACAGGGTGGGTTTTCCGAGATCATCGGTCAGTGGAATGACTTCGTGAAAGGCCCGCAGCCGGTCGTATGTCACGGGCAGTTCGCGTTCCCGGCGGTAGCGCTGGAGGTAATTGCGCAGCCCCTCCCCGACGAGGAAGCTGGGTTTCCGCTGGGTTGGTCGAGGAGGCATCTGGCGCGAGGCAGCCATGGCCGGACAGTGAGGACACTTCGGATTGAGGCAACCCCGGCGGCGGGTGAACTCGGGGAACGTTGGGAAACGCCGCGCTTGGTTCTACCGCGTGGAGAGTTCGAACCAAAAAACGCTGCCGGAGTCGCCGGGAAAGTCGGCACCGACCCGGCCGCCTTGCGCCTCCACGAGATTCTTCACAATGGCGAGTCCGAGCCCGTTACTTTCCTCACCGCCGGTCGGCCGGGGGGAAAGCCGGGCTCGCTCGACGAACAGCTGGCCGCGCTCCATTTCGGGCACGCCCGGTCCCGTATCCATAACCTCGATGCGCACATATCCTTCGCTTGCCCGGGTGCTGAGGCTGACGCGCCCGCCGGGTGGAGTGAACTTAAGCGCGTTGCTCGTGAGGTTCGCGAACGCCTGATAGGTAAGGGCCGCGTTGCAACGGGCCAGGGGCAGGGCGGTCGCGAGTTCAGTGCCAAGCGTGATGGTTTTTCGTTCCGCGGCGGTCGTGTGTTGGCGCACCACGGCTTCAGCGAGGAGATTCACGTCGACGCGGCTGGAGCGATTGTCCGCGCTGGTGGCAGAGGGAGTACGGATATCGATAAACGTATCAATGATCCGCCGCATCTGGGCGGCGGACTCCGAGATGTTGGCGATGTATTTGGCCAGCTTGGGAGTGGTCGCGATCGCGGGTTGACGCTGCGCGAGGTCGGCGGCCATGAGAATCAAGCACAGCGGGTTCCGCAGGTCATGCCCGGCGAAGCGCATAAAGCGGGCTTTGAGGGCGAGTTCGTCTTCGAGCTCCTTGCGCAGTCGCCGCAACGTCAGGTGGGTGCGCACGCGGGCGAGCGCTTCTTCGTGCTCGATCGGTTTGGTGAGGTAGTCGACGCCACCCACGGCGAAGGCCTTGATCTTGTCCTGGACCTCATTGAGCGCCGTCATGAACAGCACCGGCACGTCCTGCGTGGTCGCCTGGTCTCGCAATCGCCGGCACGTCTCAAACCCGTCGATCCCCGGCATCATGACGTCGAGGAGAATGAGGTCGGGTTGCGTCCTGGCGGTTTGCGCCAGAGCCTCTTCCCCGTCTTCGGCCACCATCAGTCGATACCCCGCGCTTCCCAGAGTTTCAACGAGGATGCCGAGATTGGCCGGCGTATCATCGACGATGAGGATGGTTTCGGGCATGGGAGGAAAAGACGGAAAACGAGAGAAAGCAGAATGAGTGAGAAAGAAAAAACGCAAAACGAGCGGACGAAACCAGAAGATGAAACTAAGAATGAACGGGAGCGCACCAGGGCTCCGGGATTACCTTTCTTCTTTTGTTTATCCGCCTATATAGCGTGCCACGTATTGCCGGATGGCCTTCATTTTAAAACGGCCGGCAAGCTCAAGCACGCTCTGGGCGAAGGGCGTGAATCGAGGGTCTTGCGCGATCAGCGCTTGGGCGAGGTCCCGAATCGCAACGACGTC
>JBBQEG010000130.1:0-12797 GCA_038320495.1 Opitutales bacterium
CGACGAGCGGGTGCAGCCGTTGGTCGAGGCGCTGAAGCAGGAGGTCTTGAAAAGTGGATACGTCCACTTGGATGCGACGCCGATCGATCTGTGTGATCCCGCTCGTCCGGGCGCCACCCGGGAAGCGACCCTCTGGGCGTACCGCGCCCAGCATGGGCCGGTCTGGTTCGATTATCAGCAAAGCAATCGCCCAGCCACCCGCACCAGCTTCTGGTCGCCGCGAAGTACGAGGGCAAGCTGCAGACCGATGGGGCCAGTGGCTTGGACAAACTCGGCGTCGCCGGGCAGGTCGTGCACCTCGGATGCTTTGCTCATCTTCGTCGCTATTTTTTCAAGGCCGTTCAGGCGAACGATCTCGGCGCCCAACCTTACCTGGACACCATCAACCGACTGTTCCGGGCTGATCGGCTGGCTCGGTATTTTAAACTCTCCGCTGAGAACCGACAACGATTGCGAACTCGATATAGTCACCCGCGTTTCCTCACGCTGGTGACGCAGGCCAGGCAACAGGCCGTAAAGACTCCCCCGAAAACCGGGTTTGGAGCGGCCCTGCATTATCTGCTTTCCCAGCTGCCCTCGCTCGAACGTTGCCTGACCACGTTGGGCGCTCGCCTGGACAACAATCCCGCCGAAAATGCCATTCGCCCGCTCAAGCTCGGCGCAAAAAACTGGCTGCAGATCGGCCATCCCAGTGCCGGTCCGCGTCTGGCACGGCTGTTTGCTCTGGTCGAAAATTGTCGTCAGGAAGGAATCGACCCCGAGGCCTATCTGATCGACCTGATCACCCGTCTGCTCGACCACCCGATGAAGCACATCGCCGACTTGTTGCCCCGCCAGTGGAAGGCCGCCCAATCCCGGCCCGTCGCTTAGTGCCCTCTGCCCGCTGGCCGCACTGACCTGCGGGACTTCTAAGATGCGCGGATCATTCACGCATCCTATCACCCGCCAGCACCCTCGTCACCACGTCCAAGTTGGACGCTTACCAACCATCGTCAAAAGCTCGCGGTCGCTCGGATCCGCCAGCTTCTCCTTGAGCATCGGCGCCATCATGAGGATTGGCGCAAGAATATTATTCAGATCGTGGGCAATGCCACTCGAAAGCGCCCCAATCGCCTCCAGCCGTTGCGTGCGCAGGAACTGCTCCGCGAGTTTCACCTTTTCCGTGATGTCGGTGCTGATGCTGAGCCGACCGGTGGGCTGACCGGCCTCGTCGCGCAGCACCGTGATGCTCGTTTCCATGATGAGGGGATCGCCGCTTCGCCTATACCCGCGGGTTTCGCCGCGCCAGTTGCCCATCGTCGCCATGGCGGCGTGGCCTGCTGCCTCTTTAGCGCCGCCGCCGGGCGCAAAAACCTCGTTCAGGGGCTTGCCCAGCATTTCTGCCGCAGTCCAATCCAACATCCGTTCGGCGCCGCGGTTCCAAAAGGAGATGCGGTTATCAAGGTCGGCGACGACGATGGTCTCGTTGGCCGCGTCGAGGAGTTCACCCTGCTCGTAGATTTTCTGCCCGGCCGCCTTTTGTTCACTGATATCCAGCGTGGCCGCCAGAAAGTGGGTGACCTTGCCGGCGCCATCCCGAATGGGGGAGATGGCCACCAGCTCCCAAAACAATGTTCCGTCTTTTTTGCGGTTTTGCAGTTCGCCCCGCCACTCGCCGCCGGCGGCGATGGTCCGCCACAGCTCCGCGTAGACCGCCGGAGAGGTGAGGCCGGATTTCACCAGACTCATCAGCTGCCCCCGCGCTTCCTCGAAAGTGTAACCGGTCAACTGGGTGAACTTGGGGTTGGTGTATTCGATGCGGCTCGCAGTATCGGTGATGAGAAGCGAGACCGGGGCCTGGGACACCGCGTGAGAGAGCCATCGCACCTGTTCGTCGGCGGCGCGGCGGGCTTGGCGGCTGGTCGCTCCGCGCACTTCCCGCGTCACCACCGGACCGAGTCGCATGAGGCGGTTTTTCACCAAGTAGTCGCTCGCCCCGGCGCGCATGGCACTGACCGCAGTGTCTTCTCCCGCAGTTCCGGACACCATGATGACCGGCAGGTCCAGCCCGCTGGCCCGGACCTCGGCCAGGGCCTCAAGGCCGCCGAAGCCGGGCATTGCCCAATCCGAGAGCATAAGATCCCACGGCTGCAGCTGGAGCGCCGCTCGCAGCGTCGCGCCGGTATCGACCCTTTGGCTGGTGACCGTGAAACCACACCGCTTCAGTTCGCGCAGCAGGAGTTCTGCGTCATCGTCGGAATCTTCGACCAGCAAGGCGCGCAGGGTCTGGGTCATTTTGATTCTTCGGCGTTGGGCGGCGCTTCGTTGAGGGCCAGCCAATACAAACCGAGGTTGTCGACGGCGGCGCAGAACTGCTCGAAATCAACCGGTTTCCGGACGTAGCTGTTCGCCCCGAGATCATAGCTGGCGACGACGTCCGGCTCCTCCCGGGATGAGGTCATCACCACGATGGGCAGACGCTTCGTGCGCGCGTCTGCGCGCAGCCGGCGTAATCCCTCCAGCCCGCTCAGCCTCGGCAGCTTGAGATCGAGCAGGATCACAGCGGGCATGTCGGTCAGATCGCGCCCCGCGTCGTCTCCCGTGCCAAAAAGATAATCCACGGCCTTGACCCCGTCGGTCGCGACGATGACCGGGTTGGCCAGCTTGCTTTTTCCGAAGGCACGCACCGTGAGCTTCAGGCCGTCCGGATTGTCTTCCACCAGCAGGATGCTTTGGTTCTTCATGGTCAGTTGGGTTGTTCGGGCAGGGTGAAGCATAAGGTCGCGCCGATCAGATCGGGCGCAGTTTCGAAGAGCCGCCGGTAACGGGCCTCGGAAAGCTCCTCATAGACGCGATCCGGCGGAACGAGGAGCAGGGTGGACTGGCCAATGACTTCCGCCGCGGCGTAGCCGAAAATTTTTTCCGCGCCCGAACTCCAGCGCGTGATGATGCCCTCGGGCGACGAGCTGATGATGGAATCGCCGGAAAATTCAAAGATCGCAGCAAATTGAACCTCGCCGGCCGGGGCCAGCGACTCGGACTTCGCGTCAAAAGGGGAAATGGAAAAAGCGTTCATTCATGAGTCTCGTTACGAACGTAGAGAAGCTCGTGATTGGCCTTTGCGCGGGACGGTAAATGGGACAATAATCCCCATCCCGAGGTAAAGCAAGGGACCGCCTGACTTCAGGAGCTGCGGGGTGGTCACACCGCGGCCGAGCACGAAAGAGCAGCCGCGGTAATAGTAGGGACTGGCGAAATCATACATCTGCATTACCAAACCGATCGCCGCCATCGCTTCGTGCCCGCGACCGGACATATGGAAGTGGCCTTGCCCTGCCGGTTGAGATTTTGCTCCCGCAGATCGCCGTGCTGGCTCTCGAGCATGGTGAGGAGAAGCTTACGTTTGAGTTCGGCGGATAACGCGGACGCAGCGGGGGAGACAAAGGCAAGGGTGCGAATCCATGCGGGTAACGAGGTGGGTTCGAGGAACAGCGGACCGTCCTCCAGACCCCAGACGTTCGCAACGCGTTCCTCGCCGCTATTCAGAGGACAACCGTCCGATTACGCCAAGTGGGTGATAAGGCGCCGAAACTCGGAGAGTGTCGCCCAGCCGAGGATGGCAGCCCGGCTCCGCGGCGACGGAAGCGGGAATCCAAGTATGACGGAGGCCTGGAACTCATAGTCCCGAGCTTCGGCGCTCCAACGCGCTCAATCTGCCATAGCGGAGATGATCGCCGCGTTCGATCAGGTTGCTGTGATCGGCCTCTTGTTTCGACCGGCTTTTCTTCGCCTGAGGAGGGATCTTATTTCTCCAGGGTTACGACGAGCGTCAAGAACTGCCAGAACCAACGAGCGTTCTTCCTCAGTTACAAAATACACAATATAGTACGAGTGCTTGAGAATCGCACGACGCACTTTTCCGAGGATCTTTGGAAATGTTTCTGGATTCCATGCGATCCAACTCACAGTTTCGTCATATTTTCCGAGAACGTGCTCATCAGCCTGATATCGCCACGACGAATAATGGGAAATGGCGGCTCGAAGATCACCTTCGACTTCGGGGAGGGCTCACAACAGGGAGACTTCTCACGAAACGCGCAGTCGGCGCATCAATTCGTCATGCGAGACAGCTTTGCTCTCGCCGGCGTGGTAGCTCGCGATGCGCGCATCCAACGTTTTCAGATGATTCTCTGGTAACGGCATCTTTTGCTCGTCCGCGACCGAAAGCCATAGACGCTCAGCCATTTCCAGCCTCTTTCGCTTGGGCAATCTGAGCAGGGATGAGAACGATTGAGTGGCCATGATCAGAAACTAAATAGTGACTTCCGCAGTGCAAGAAAGAGCTTCCTCGACTGCCGACGCCGTTTCGCACTCAAATCTATTTAGGCGAGCGCGCCGGAGGCGGAAGCAGGATCATTTCTCCCTTTTTGAGTCCACCCTCTCGGATTCGCTTGGACAGCTCCTCAACCGTGGATACCACTCGACTGATGTCCACTCCCGGAGGGTACGACGGTTGTTGCAGCATGACGCGCAATTTATCGGTCGTTGATGCAAGCGATGCGAAGAGCGCGTCCAATGCATCCCATGAGACGGGCTGACCATTGAGGATTAAAATTCCGTCCATTGAAACCGACATGGTTAGCTCTGAAAAGTCAGACTTCACATGTGGCGCTACAACGCGCGATCCTTTCAAGGGTATCCGGAGAAGCTTCCACTGATATTCGAGAATTACGACTTCGTTGGCAGGATCAAAGCCATGGACGTTGTGGTCGAGAAATGCCTGCCCCAGGGTAATCCAACCGGAGGTCGATCGGGACTCGATATCCGTGAATACAAATAAAGATTTCTTTCCAAAGTCCATGCACCCACTGAACTCCGGAGTTGCCGCTTGACCTAAACGTGCGGGAACCACGAGGACGAGGATCCAGAGAATCAAACGCAGTATCGGGTTAAATATAATCGGCTTCATAGCGATTGAGTGTTTGCAATATATAAGCATGGTGGCCCGACCCGCGGAGATTAGAACTGAATTCATTTTGACATGGCCGGCGCAGACTTCCCTTTGAGGACATCACGGTACTTTGCGACTGCTGCACCCGGAATCAACAGCTGCCATCCCTGGTCGGAGGGACGGAAATAAAGCGCGACTCGCCTGGAGTTCTTATTGGCATCAGAAAAGTTTGCGACGACGAGTGCATGTCCGGGGCCCGGCAAAGTGTGATCTCCGGGTTGGAGCTGCGACTCGTGGTTTACCTGCGTCGTGCCCAGCGGCATGTCGCGCAGGGTCATCGCCGCAAAGAGCCGTTCGGCCGATCGATACTCTGCGCGCGTTTCAGGCGACAGGCCCGCCCACAGCAGCTCAACTTGATAATTCCAACGTGGATCAAACACCACTGCCTGAGCCAGGGCATCTATATCTCCCTGCACCGCCGCCCACACCAGCGTTTCGAACGCCGCGAGCGGGGTCTTCCAACCGACGTTGCTCATCTGCTGACTTGATACCCTTCGGCGGTCACGAAGCAGGTCCGAGGCACTCACCTTCGGAACGGCAGGCACTACTCGCGCAGGTTCAGCCAGAGCATCAACTGCCTTGCGCAAGGAGGCGACTTCCTGGCGCAATCGTCCCAGCGCGACGCGATCCTCGCGCAGTGCCCTCAGCTCTGCCGGTGTCGGCAGCGCTGCGGTGAGCCGCGCGTTCTCGCTGCGAATCCGGTCGAGCGCCTGCGCGCTCTCTCGCGCTATTTCCAGTTCTCCGTCCACCTCGGCGTGTGCTTGTCGCTGCAGGATGAGCACGACCGCGGTGCCGCCCAACAGCAGAATAATGACCAATACGCTGAGCGTGCGAGCGTTCATCAAAACCATGATTCAGTAGGGGTGTTTTCTTTCGGAACGGTAAACACGATCGGGATCTGCATGTGTGTGCTTACGCGCATGCCCCCCTTCTTCCCCGGCTCAAATTTCCACTGACTCACAGCGTGCACTGCGGCTTCATCAAACTGCGGATTCGAGGAACGTTTGGCATAGGCGCGTTGTACATTACCTTCGGCATCGACGACGAAATCGACGATAACGTCCCCAGTGGCTCCAACGGATCGAAGCGCCGCTGGGTATTGTGGCGATACAGTGCTCCGCGCGGCGGGTTGTTGATCGAGATGCTGCAGGTCGAAAACGGTGCCGCTCGCGTCCGCAGGTAAGCTTGAAAGAGATACGGCTTGGCTGGCGGCGGCGGCACGCTCGGTTTGAACGGATTGCAACGCCGCGATCTCGTCACGGAGTCCGGCCAGCGCGGCGTCGTCACGACGCAGGTCCGCGACTTCAATCGTCAGGGCTGATAGACGTCGCTGCTCCGACTGCACCGCCGTGAGCGGCAGGTTGGTAGACTGAAATGAAGCGAGTTCCTGTCGCAACGCCTGCTGATGCTGGAACTCGGCGGTGAAGGCCGCGCCACCTACAACTCCGGCGACCGCGATCGTCGCAACCTGCACTTTGATTGTACTCATAAAGGCCACCAACCCGCCACCGCCCGCCAGCGCGGCACTTCCGGCCACGGCAGCGGAGGTGATCGTACCAGCAAGTCCAGCCGGCGCCGCCACCAACACCTGGCCACCCAAGGCCAGCCCAACAGCCGCCGCGGTCGACGGGATGCCGCGGCGGGCGAGCAAAGCGTGGAGTTTATCGAGCGCGCGCTCCACCCGCATGCGCGCCGCATTTTCTGTCATCCGGAGCCGCGTGCCGACTTGGGAGTACGAATGACCTTCGAAAAACCGCAGCACAATTGCTTCCCGGTCGCGTTCACCGAGTTCGTCAATTGTTTCGTCGAGCACGGGGCGGAGGAGTTTCCAGTCGGGCGCAGGGCTGGTGTCGTCGGACAGGGCCGTCATAAGCTGGGCTTGGTGTTCGCGGATGCGCCGCCGCCGTTCCGTTCGCACCGCCTGTGCCGCAATATTACGCGTGCAGGAAAAAAGCCACGCGGGAAGAACAAGGCCGTCAGGCAATGAGCCCGCTTGGCGAGCCAGCGCGACAAACACCTGCTGCGAGACATCCTTGGCAAGGTGAACATCGCCCGCGACGCGGCGAAGACTACAACCATACACAAGATTCAGGTGCCGGCTCACAAGCTCGGCGAACGCATCTTGCGACCGTTCCAAGACAAAGCGCCGGAGCAGCAGGAAGTCGTCACTTGTGGCAGAGTCGCTCATTCGATGGATGAAAGGTAGCCGCCAAATCGGGTAACGCACAAAAAATCAAAGCCTCAGCCACTCCGGGCACCACCAGCGGCAACCTGTTGCTGCGCCCAGCGCATCAAGCCGCCGCGGAACGCCGGGAAGCCGGCGCCACTCAGAAGCGCGAAGTCGATCTCCTCCGGGGTTTTCACGACTCCTTCATCGAGGCAGCGCTGCGCCTCTTCAAGCAGCACGCGCATCAGGTTTCTGGTGACGTTTTGGTATGCGCATTCACTGGCGTTATCCTGAGCGAAAAGGTCACTCGAGTCGCGCCAAAGCGACCGCGTCTCCTTATCGTTCAGCACTTCGGCTTTTCCTTCATAACGATAGAACCCTCGGCTCGCGCCGTTTTTTCGTCCCTGTAATCCGGCTGCGAGCTAAAGATATTCACGCGCCCCGTCGGTTCATCAAACGTGATCCAGCCAATCCGATCCGCGTCCGCGAAATAGGTGACCGGAGCCGCCGGGTTCATACCGGCTGGAGCTGTCCCCAGCGAGCGATGGCTTCAAGCGCCTCCGGGTCTTCAACACTCGAGAGATCACCGGCGGGCTGTCCGAGATACGCACGCGTCATGGCGGCGCGCACGATCTTGCCGCTGCGCGTTTTCGGCAAAGCCGCAACGCGGAACACGTGCTTCGGTGCGAGGGGCTTGCCGAGCTGCCGCGCCACATGCGCAGTGAGCTCGGTCTGCTCGTCGCGTTGGACGCTCGCGCTGGCCGACCGACTCGCGTCCGCCTCGACCGTGCTCACCTTCGGCACGACGAAGCAGATCAGCACGGTGCCTTTGATCTCGTCCGGAATTCCAATCACCGCCGCCTCGCTCACCGCGGGATGCGACGTCAGCGCGTCCTCGATTTCACCATGACCAACCCGCTTGCCGGCCACTTTAAACGTGTCGTCTGTCCGCCCGAAGAGAAACCATTGGCCGTCCTCATCCACTTTCGCCCAATCACCGTGATACCACACGCCAGGAAACCGGCTGAAGTAGGTTTCAAGATAGCGAGCGTCATCATGGAGAAAACTCTTCGTCATCGAAGGCGCCGGCTGCTTGCAGACGAGGTGACCCATCGTGCCGGGCGGCGCTGATTTTCCGTCGTCGGTATACACATCGACATCCATGCCGAGGGCGGGCCCGCCCAGTGAACAGGGTTTCAAGGAGTCCAACGGATACGGCTGCAAGTGACATCCGACAATCTCCGTGCCTCCGGATATATTCATGACCGGACACCGCTCTCCCCCCACCTGCTCGAAATACCAGCGGCAGCTCGCCTCGTCCCAGACTTCGCCGGTCGCACCCAAGATCCGAAGTTTCGAAAGATTATAGTGACTGGGCCCACGGCCATCTGTGGCGCGCATGAGCTGGCGCACCAAAGTCGGCGAACACCCCAGCGTAACAACTCCGAGCTTTTCGCAAATCTCCCAGATCCGATCGCTCGTAGGAAAATTCGGGGCGCCATCGAAGAGCACCACAGGCGTGCGATAGAGCAGGCATCCGATGATCTCCCAGGGGCCCATCATCCAGCCGATATCCGTGATCCAAAAAAACGGTTCGCCTGGTCGCGCGTCGAAGGCGTACCGCACTTCTTTCCCCATCTGAGCGAGGCAACCCGCGTGTGTATGGACGGTGCTCTTGGGGCGTCCGGTCGTGCCGCTCGTGAAGATGATCAGGCACGGATCTTCGGCAGCAGTCGGCTCGCACGGAATCAGGTCCGGCGACACATAGCCCGCGCGTCCATTACGTCGTTCCCACGGGTGGCGCGACGCCCGCGGGCGGGCTCCGTCCGGAAGAGTTTGCTCGCCCACGACGCAGATCGCACTCCCCAGAAACTCAGTCCAATCTTCCGTATCCGTCCAAACTATACGCGTCAACGAAGGCACCTGCGCGGCCGCGGCGCGGGCAATGGCTCCGGTGCCGGTGGGTTTCCCTCTCCGCGTCAGGGTGCCACACGCGAACAGGACCTTGGCCTCGCATAACGTGAGCCGCTCGCGCAGCGCCTGTTCGCCGTACCCGCAAAAGATCGGAACGAACCGGGCGCCGAGCTTCATGGTCGCAAACAGTACGACGACGGTCGGCACCTGCATGGGCGCATAGAGTCCAATGCTGTCGCCGGGTTGCACGCCCGCGGCCCGCAAGGCCAGCGCGCACCGGTAAACCAGATCCGCGAGTTCCTTGAAGGTTACCCGCCTTGCTTCCTCGGGTCGGCCGGAGTCAGCCTCGTAATATAAGGCAGTCTCGTCGCCATGCCCGTCGCGAATGTGGCGATCGACGCAATTGAACGTGACGTTGATTTCGCCCCCAACGAACCAGCGCGTCCACGGAAATCCCCGATCGATGTCGCGCAACTGCGTATAACGCTGGCTCCATTCGAGCCCCATGTCGCGCAATGCCTCGTCCCAAAACCATTGGCAACAATGCACTGAAGCCTGTCGCAGCTCCGCCAGGGTCTTGATCCCGCGCGTCCGCATGAATCGCGCCACGTGGGAATCCCGCGTCCACGCGTGATCTTCAGGACGCCAGATGAAGTCGGAGGGATTCACCGTGAAATGGGGAAAGCATCGGCACGAACATCTACTGTTCCCGGCCAATCAAACGAGTTCCACGCAGACAGCGAGACCTTCTCCACCGCCAATGAAAACGGCCGCGACCCCGCGCCGGCCTCCCCGCCCGTGCAAGGCGGCGAGAAGCGTGACCAGGGATTTCCTCCTCAGTCCGGTCTTGTTATATCAAAACGGTCCGTGGTCCGCGCGTAGGTCTCGCCGCCCATGCGGCCGATAAGATCGAGTTTGGCGGGATCAGGTTTTCCTTCGCTGCCCATGACGGCCTCCGCGACGTGGGCCAACAGAATACGGCCGAAAACGACGTTCGCCGCCAGGGCGCCTTCACCGATTTGGACAAAACGATCAAGCGTGCACTCGAACGCCACGGGGGCCGCCGCCACGCGGGGTGGCCGCACCCGTTCGCTCGGCTGCGCGGCAATGCCGTAGGCTTCGAATTCACTCTCGCCATAGGGCAGCAGCGCTGAGCACTGATTCATCTGCTCCGCCAATGCAAAGGGCACCAGGTTCACGACGAACTCTGGCACTTCCTCGATATTACGCACGGTGTCTTTCTTCGTGCCGTCGCGCGTGTTGACCGGCGAAAACATCAGCGTGGGCGGATTGGCGGTGATGCCTTGGAAAAACGAATACGGGGCGAGGTTGGTTTTTCCGGATGCGGAGATGGTCGAAACCCACGCAATCGGTCGGGGAAGAATGGTGCTGATCATCCAGCCATAAGCGTCACGGGGTTTGAGGGTCGAAAAATCGAGGAGCATGATGAGGTGCCGGAGGGCAGATCCAACCTGCCAGAGGAATCCGTTCGCCGCGAGCCTGTCCGCTGCGGTTTTCAGATATCTGGCACTCTCAAGACGTGCTGTTCGTGATCGAATCGTTCGATCAGATGGTCGATGCGTTCGACGGCTGGGTGCGGGGAAATATCGGCGATCTGGACGCGCGACACCGCCCGCCGGCGAGAGCGTCGTAACCGCCAGCCTTGCGCGATGGCAGTCCCCCTCGTTCGCTGACGCCTCGTTAGCTGTCTTCGAGCTTTACGTTTTGATCGCGGAGAAACGGCACCAGCTCCTCGGTGCCGAAATCCGCGAGAATCTTGCCCTGCCAGTCCAAAGTGGGGGCTTTGGTCTGACCCGACTTTTTCTCCAGCTCTTTCATAGCGGCGGGATCCCCCGACACTTCGCGCAATCGATAACTCACTCCATGGCTGTCGAGGAAGGCAATGGCCTCGTCACACCATGGGCAGCCGTTCTTTGTATAAAGGATGGGAAGATCTTCGCCAGGCATAGTGTGGGTCATGGTAAGGAGGTGATACCCTTTGTTCCGGCGAACCGCGGAGTCGCAAATGGGTCAGTGACGGCGCCAGGAAAAAAACAACCGGGAACCCGGGGAGGAAATAGCCATGAGCCACGATCAATTGAGCGGGAAGAAAATAGCGATTCTTGCAACCGAAGGATTCGAGCAGGTCGAGATGGAGCAACCGCGCGACGCTTTGCGGAAGGCGGGCGCGACCACGCATCTGATATCACCGGAAGCGCATCGGGTGCGGGCTTGGGACGAAGAAAATTGGGGCGACACCTTTGACGTGGATGTTACGTTGTCGGAGGCCCGAGCCGACGACTACGATGGCCTGCTTCTTCCGGGGGGCGTGTTGAACCCGGATCAATTGCGCCAGGAGAAAGCGGCGGTGGATTTCATCCGGGCCTTCTTCGAACGCGGCAAACCCGTGGCCGCGATTTGCCATGGCCCGCAGGTGTTGATCGACGCCGACGTCGTACGCGGACGAAGACTGACATCGTATCCATCGGTTAAACGCGACCTGATGAACGCCGGTGCCGAGTGGGTGGACCAGCCGGTGGTGGTTGACCAAGGGCTGGTCACGAGTCGAACGCCGGATGACCTGCCGGCCTTCAATGCGAAGATGATCGAGGAATTCGCCGAAGGGATCCACCCCGCGCAAACGCGCGGCGACCCGGAGGCCAGCAAGGAAGCAGGCCGCTTGGCGCGGCACTAATCGCCGAAGAACAAGCCTTTTATATGCGGTCACTTTGCAAAGACTCCTTGAAAGGCAGAGTCGCGCTCGTCACGGGCGCCGGCTCAGGCATCGGCAAAGCGACGGCGCGACTCCTCGGATTTGCCGGAGCGCGGATTGGGGCATTGACGCGGGATCCCGCGGAAGCTGAACAAACGGCACAAGAGATTCGGGGATTGGGGAGCGACGCGCTTGCTTTGACCGCTGATGTGTCGATAGCGGAACAGGTCGCGCAAGCGGTGGAGGCAATCGAACAGAAATGGGGACGCCTCGACCTGGTGATTGCCAATGCCGGAATCAACGGGCTCTGGGCAGCTGTGGACAAAATCACCGAGAAAGATTGGGACAACGTGATGGACGTGAACGTCAAAGGTACCTTTCTCACCGTGAAGTCAGCCGTGCCGCTCCTGAAAAAACGGGGCGGCGCCGTGGTAATCGTGTCTTCAGTAAACGGAACGCGGATCTTCAGTAACGCGGGCGCGAGTGCCTATGCAGCGACCAAGGCGGCCCAACTGGCTTTCGGGCGGATGATGGCGCTGGAGCTGGCCAAGCATGGCATCCGGGTGAATACC
Organism: Opitutales bacterium; assembly: GCA_038320495.1. Lineage (GTDB taxonomy): Bacteria > Verrucomicrobiota > Verrucomicrobiia > Opitutales > Opitutaceae > ER46. The sequence goes on from JBBQEG010000130.1 coordinate 12,357, forward strand.
GTCTGCCCTGGTTCGATTGACACGAGCATAGACGAAAACACCACCGAACAGGATCTGGAAAAGGTGCGCGAACCGGTGGAGTTTCCCGAAGGGTACATTCCGTTGACCAACGGGAAGCCGGGGACCGCCGGCCAGGTAGCCGAGCTGATCTGGTTTCTCTCCTCGGATTTGGCTGCGCACATCACGGGCGCTGAGGTGTTTATCGACGGAGCGGAATCACTGCTCCAGGGTTAACGGCTTCACCCAATACTCTCTCGAAAACGTGCGGCGATCCACGACCGCCGCACGCCACTTCGAGTTCAACTAACCAAAGCGGTTAACCGGATTAGAGCGCGGGACCGCGCCCGGAACTTGGAGACTTCCGCTTAGACGCACTTCCGCGCGCGGAGGTTTTACCAGGCGTGTCCGCCGTTGACGAACGCTTCGTTTTTTCCACGGCCG
>JBBQEG010000131.1:0-12774 GCA_038320495.1 Opitutales bacterium
GCCTTCATGTCATCCGTCCACTTGCCGTAAGGCGCGCGGTCGGTGATCGCGCTGACACAGGCGCGCGAGGCGGTGTCGTTTGCGGTGGAATCAACATTCACGATCTCGGCGATCCGGCCTTCGTCATCCATCACGAACTTGATCGTAACGGTGCTGTTCGACGCGGAGTTCGCTCTCCATTCGATCAAAATGCGCTCCCACTGGATTTGGACCGTGTCGATCATCCGCTGGAGATAAGCGCCGTAATTGCTCCAACGCGCGTCCACGGCGGTTGGCCCGATATTCTTCGTTCCGAAGCGATTCTCGGCGAGGATCGCGGGACGGGCTTTGACGGTTTGCGTGATCTGCGGACGCGGACGCGGATTGTTGCGATCAATGGCGGGCTGCATGGCGGTTGCGCCTTCGATCACCGGGACATTGGGCGCGCCCTCGATCCGATCGGGAATGGGTTTCGCGTTCTCTGAAGCCTTGGCGATATTCGTGGCGAATCCGGATTCACTCACCCCATCGACCTTTTCAAAACCGGGCAACGGAGTCTGCTCCGCGCGTTGCTGCATCGCGGCAGCTTCCTCGGGAGTGGGCGCCTCCTGCGAAGGCGGGGCCACGGGAACCATCTCGACCGGACGCGTGAGTTGGCCACTGACGATCTGGTTGGATTGATGGTCTGCTTTTCCCTCCAACGCGGGTCGATCGCTGGAGCCATCCGGCGTTGGGATTTCCTGGGCGACCTGCTGATTTTGCGCCGCGAAATTGGTCGTCTTATCCGGAATATTTTCCGGCGCCTCCGGATTCGTCTCCACGAAATTAAAAGGATCCGCCTCCTTCTCGGCCGGTTTGAGGAAACTATCCGGCTGAATCTCGATATTGTATTCGCGGGACTTTGGGACCGGGCTGCCGCCGATCCCGGGTTCAAACCGCAGCAGAAGCGGCCCTACGAGCAGGATCAAAAGATGAAAGACCACCATGCCGACGACGCCGATCACAACGGAGCGCGAGTCGGGATCACTCCACACGCGCGCCCACCATCGCCGGAGCGAGGATGACACGGTGGGCGTGACGATGGTTTGGCTCATGAGTGACCGATTGGACGCAAGCGAACCAAGAAAGTCATGCAAGGAGACCGCAGCGGGTCAAAATATGTTTCGTCGTTTCCAGCGGCAGGCCAACGATGTTCGTCAACGACCCGTGGTACCCGGCGACAATCAGGTCACTGTGATCCTGAATTCCATAGCCGCCGGCTTTGTCGAGGGTGTGCACGCGGCTCAGATACGTTTCAATCGTCGCTTCGGCCAACGGTTTAAAGGTAACCTCGCTCGCCACGCCTTCGTTGATGGCCAGGGCAGCCCGCGCACAGCGCACGGCCAAACCGGTAAACACGGTGTGGGTGCGACCGCTGAGCTGGCGCAGCATGGCGCGCGCTTCGGCGTCATCGCGCGGTTTGTTCAAGGCCAGGTTATCGATGAAAACCGTGGTATCCGCTCCAAGCACGATCGCATCCGGATGCCGGGCAGCGACCCAATCCGCCTTGAGTGCGGCGTTGTGGGCGACCATGACGCGCGGATCGGTGGTGGCTTCCTCGTGTTCGGTCACATCCGCGACCACGACCTCAAACGGGACGCCCAGTTGAGCGAGCAGTTCCCGGCGCCGCGGCGAAGCCGAGGCGAGGATCAGCGGCCGCGCGGCCAGCGGGCGGGAGGCAGGAACGTCGTCGGCCATTACATTGAGAGTAGTGCGATGATCGAACGATCATCGCTCGCGCGCTAAGAACTCTTAAGGTACCTGTTCACCCAGGACGGAACGTACTTCGCCTTTGGCGCGCGCGAGTTCGACGCGGCTCAAGTTGTATTGGAAAACGGCCTCGACCAAATTGTCCTCGGCGATCGCCAGGCGATTCTGCGCCTCGACGACTTCGCGGTTATCGGCGACACCTTGCTGGTAACGCTGCTGGGCGAGACGGAGTTCTTCTTGCGAGAGGCGGACGCTCGTATCGGCCACGGCGATTTGGGCGTTGCGTGAGCCTGCATCCTGGAGGGCGAGGCGGATTTCAGATGAAATCTGCAACTCGAGGCTGCGCACGCGGCTCTGCTGGGAACGTTGCCGCGAGAGGGCGATGCGCTTGTTGGCACTGGCACGGAAGCCGTCGAAGATCGGCATGTTCAGGCCGATGCCAGCGCTCCATTGTTCTTGCTTATTGTCATCGTCGAAGTTTGCGGAAGCGAGGCCGTAGTTGCCGGCCAAGGACAGCGATGGCAGTCGCTCGTACCTGGCGGTGCGAACCGCAATTCGTGCCTGCTCAAGGGCGGTCTGCGCGGCGATGAAGTCGGCGCGTTTTTCGAAGGCGGTCTTTTCCTCGCTGAGCCCGAAGAGGGTCGGGTTGACGCGCTGCACCTCGACGTTCGCCAGGCGCAGTTCCCGGCTGGGCTCGATATCGAGGAGCCGTTTCAGGAACAACTCGCTTTGATAAACGGCCGTGGCCTGTTGCAGGCGGGCCTGCGCGGCAAAGGCGAGCTGGGCCTCGGCGCGGGTGACGTCAATCTGCGTGGCCACGCCAGCGTTGAGCTGGTTGCGGGCGAGATCGAGAAGCGACTTGGCGCGGGCGATATTGGCGTCGAGCACGTCGACCCGTCGCAGATTCCGAAGATGGGCGAAATAGGTGTCCGCGACATTGGCCAGCACTTCCTGAATGACCGCTTGGACGTTCTCCTGCGCGACTTGCACGCCGAGACGCGCGCCTTTGACCGCGGAGAAAACCGCGGGATTAAACGCGAGATAGTTGGCGGTGAGTAGAGCGTCGAAGCGGCTCGCGGGCCGGCCGGATGCCACCACGACCGTGGCGATACTGACGCCCTGCGAGCGCCGCTGCTGCAAACTGCCATTGACGATCGGTAGAGCGTTGGCGCGTTGCTGATTGAAAATCTGGAGCGCCTGCACGGCCGCTTCCCGGCTGAGAAGAACACTGAGGTTGACTCCCTCGACGGAAGCAAGGGCCTGCTCGAGGGTCAGCGTCACCGGCAATTCCGCGGCCCGGACGAAGTTGGAGAGTATCAGGGAAAGAAGGACCGAGCGAAGCAAAGCGAAGCGCATAAAAAAGGAAGGGAGAGCAAATCGTGGGCCTGACGTACAGCGCAAGCCCGGGTTGCGAGTTGTCACGCCTTGGAAAGCCGTTCACGTTCACCGCTCATCTCTTTTCATGCGCCTCGGTCTAGCTCAGCTCAATCCCACGGTCGGTGACCTTGCCGGCAATCGCCGGAAAATTCTCGACGCCTACGCCGCGCTCGTTGCCCAAGGGGCCGAGCTCGTCGTATTTCCTGAACTCGCGGTCTGTGGCTATCCGCCGCGCGACTTATTGTTCAAACGCCGTTTCGTCACGGATGTGGCGGATTCGCTGCTTGAGATCGCAGCTGCGGTCGGAGCCGTGCCGGCCCTGATCGGCACGGTGGAAACCAATCCGACGGGCCGGGGGCGTCCCTTTTTCAACTCGGCCGCGTTTTGCTATCGGGGCAAAGTGGCGGCCATGGCCCGGAAATGCCTGTTGCCCACGTATGACGTGTTCGACGAAGACCGTTACTTTGAACCCGCGCCGTCGCCCACCGTGATCCAGCATGCGGGTTGTCGCATTGGCATCACGATCTGCGAAGACATCTGGACGCATCCGACGATCAGCACTCGCCGGCTCTACAGTGGTCGCGTGCCGCTCGATCAACTCGCCGACCAGAAGTGCGACTTCATGGTGAACATCTCCGCGAGCCCGTGGCACGCGAGCAAGGAGAGCGTTCGCCAGAATATCGTGGTGGCCGACTCGGCGCGCGCGCTTGGTTGTCCAGTGGCCTACGTGAATTGCGTGGGCGGTAACGATGAGTTGATCTTCGATGGGCGGAGTTTGGTCTGCGATGGACAAGGACGAGTGCTGGCAGGTCTGGCGGCCTTTGCCGAAGATCTCCGCGTGGTCGACGTGCGTCTCACGGGCGGAACAAATGCTCCCTTTGAAGCGCCGAGCCTGCATCCAAGTTTCGCGCCGGATCCATGCGGCGACATATTCAACGCGCTCGTGCTTGGATTGCGGGATTACGCCCATAAGAGCGGTTTCAAAAGGGCGTTGATTGCGCTGTCCGGCGGGATCGACTCGGCGGTGGTCGGCGTCATCGCAGCGGCCGCGTTCGGCCCTGAGAACGTAATGGGAGTGTCACTACCGTCCGCGATTTCCTCGCAGCATTCGCGCGACGATGCGCGGATCCTGGCGGAGAATCTCGGGATGCGTTTCGAGACCATCGCGATCGCCGAAGCCGTCGCCGCCAGCGAAGGGCTCCTGGCGCCGTTGTTTGCCGGCCGCCCGCGCGACGTAGCGGAAGAAAACATCCAGGCGCGCGTGCGTGGCGTGTTGATGATGGCGCTCTCGAACAAGTTTGGCTCCATCCTGCTCACGACCGGCAACAAGAGCGAAATGGCCGTCGGCTATTGCACACTCTATGGTGACATGTGCGGCGGCCTGGCGGTGATCAGCGATGTTTTCAAAACGCAGGTGTATGCGCTGGCGCGCTGGATCAATCGCGAAAAGGAAATCATCCCTGTTTCGACAATCGAAAAACCACCGAGCGCGGAATTGCGGCCCGACCAAACCGACCAGGACAGTCTGCCGCCGTACGACGTGCTCGACGCAATTCTGAAAGGCTACGTCGAGGAAGGGCTGTCCCGTCGTGACTTGGTGGCTCAGGGCTTTGCGGAAGGCGTAGTCAATGACGTGGTGCGCAAAGTCGACCTGAACGAATATAAGCGGAAACAAGCCGCGCCCGGGTTGAAGATCGCCCCGCTCGCGTTTGGGGTCGGACGGAGAATCCCGATCGTACAGAAATACGTGAGCTAAGCGAAAGACCGAAAGCCCACGCACGGAACTTAACCACTGATGTTCACTGATGCGCACTGATGACAAACCATCGTCAAACCATGATCCAGAAGGAATCCACGGGTCGTCGCGTGGGATATCTCTTCAACCTTGGTGCCGCGTCCAAGCTAGATTGGTTGCGCCGAGTCCGATGATATAGGTTTTTTCAGCGTCGATCAGTGCCCATCAGTGGTTAAAAATGCATTCTTCCGAACAACTCTTCGCCCGCGCCAAGGAACTGATCCCTGGCGGTGTCAACTCCCCCGTCCGTGCTTTCCGCTCGGTGGGCGGCGCCCCGTTTTTTGTCAAGGCCGCGCGAGGCGCGAGGCTCGTCACCGCTGACGATCGCGAGCTCATCGATTTCGTCTGCACCTGGGGCCCGGCGATTCACGGTCATAACCACCCGGTGATCAAAGCCGCGATTGCGGCGGCGCTGGAAAACGGCACCTCCTTTGGCACCCCGAATCCCCTCGAGGTGGAAATGGCGGAGCTGATCGTCCAATTCGTTCCTTCAATTCAGAAGGTCCGTCTCTGTAACAGCGGCACCGAAGCCACGATGTCCGCGTTGCGGCTCGCGCGTGGATTCACGAAGCGCGACAAGATCATCAAATTCTCCGGCTGTTATCACGGCCACTCTGATTCATTGCTGATCAAGGCCGGCTCGGGCGCGCTCACGCATGGCAATCCTGACAGCGCCGGCGTCCCGGCTTCGTTTGCCGCTGAAACCGTCGTCCTCCCCTTCAACGACCCGGCGGCGCTCGATGCGGCGTTTGCGGCGAATCCGGGCCAGATTGCCGCGGTGATCATCGAAGCTTATTGTGGCAACGTCGGCTTCATCATGCCGGATGCGGGCTACCTTACTTACCTGCGCGAGATCACGGCGAAACACGGGACAGTACTGATCTTCGACGAAGTCATGACCGGCTTCCGCATAGCCCGGGGTGGCGTGCAGGAGCGCGAGCAGATCGTCCCGGACCTGACCTGTCTCGGCAAAATCATCGGCGGTGGACTTCCCGTGGGCGCGTTCGGCGGGCGTACTGAGATTATGGATATGCTTGCGCCGCTGGGCCCCGTTTACCAGGCCGGCACCCTGAGCGGCAATCCGCTCGCGATGGCCGCGGGCATCGCCGCGCTGCAGCTGCTGAACAATGACGGCTCGGGCGAAGACGTTTACGCGCGGCTCGACCGCCTGGGTCGCCAGCTCAGCGGGGCGGTCGGCGCCGCGTGTCGCACCAAGGGAATACCCGTGCAGGTGCCCCAATGCGGCTCGATGTTCAGTATTTTTTTTACGGATACACCTGTCCGCGACTACGCCACGGCCCTGCAAAGTGACGCCAAGCTCTTTGGCCGTTTCTTCCATGCGTGTCTGGATGGCGGCGTCTACCTCGCACCGAGCGCCTACGAAGCTGGGTTTCTGAGCACGGCCCACGATGGTCCGACGATTGCGCAAGCCTGTGAGGTGCTCAGCGGAGCCATCGCCAAACTCTGATCTTGGCTGGTTTCAGTGGATAAACGCGAGGCAGGTACGCATCGGAATTGAACAGAAGGTAACAAACAAAACAAAGGTGTGCGGCAGGAAGATGGGATCTTCGTTTCCTCCCTTATCGCCTGTTCATTCTTCTGTGCTCACCGGAAACAGCGAGGAACCCTGAAACCTGATCCCAGAGGTTCAGTCCGGGCGGGATAGATTAGCGGAGATTAGCGTTCCTCCCTGTCTTTTCCGTCACGATCCCGCACTGGGAAAACGCGCCGGCTTCACTCCCAGAATCTGCGGACAAGACGGAAAGACCAAGGCAGGAGGGAACGCTAATCTTCGCTCATGAACGCTAATTTTTCGAACTCTGAACTCTGACGCAAGCTGCTGACGCGGGGATTAATTGCGCGCTGCCAAAAGCGCGCGGGAGATCCTGAGCCGGATCAACCCGTCGGGGATCGAGCGACGCAAGGGGAGAGCGGAGCGTTCGCGCGAATCTTTCTCCGGGCAACGCGGGCGGTCCGACCAACTTCACGCTTGCTTCAGGAGCGGCAAGCAGGCTTCCATCCCCTCGCTACTTACCCGTAGTGAACCGTTCGGTTACCCAGGGCGCCCGGAGACTACCGCCGGTCGCTTTGAGCCGACTCACCCTAAAGCACCCTTACCATGACTGCTGCGACTGTTTCATCATGGGCATTGTCCGGCCGACGGACCTGCCTCGCTATCGGGCTCGCACTTGCCTCGCTTGTGCTCGCCACCCACGCCCGAGCGGCCGACGGAGGCTCCGTCACCGGCTCTGTCAGTAATATCGCCACCGGAACCCTCCTCGAGGGCGCCCGTGTCGAAATCCCCACGCTCGGTCTTTCGACACTCACCGACAACACCGGACGTTATTCATTCCCGAATGTCGCAGCGGGCGATCATGAGGTCGTCGCCACCTACATTGGCCTGGATGCGCAGCGAACCCGCATGAACGTCGCTCCGAACCAGCGCGCCGTCCGGGACTTCGATCTCACCTCCGGCGTCTATAAACTCGAGGCCTTCAAGGTCACCGGCGAACGCGAAGGCAACGCCGCCATGATCACTGAGAAGAGAAACGCGGATAACGTGAAGGACGTCATCGCGATGGATTCCTTCGGCAATCTGCCCAACATGAGTGCCGGCGAAGTCGTCATGCGCCTCCCGGGTGTTGCCGGCAGTCCGACGGACGAAGGTCTCGCGTATCGCTTCAATATGCGCGGCATGGACCCGACGCTCAACAATGTGACGGTCGATGGCCAGTCCATGACCACGCTGGGCACGAATCGCAGTTTCGAGCTCCAGAGCATCACCGGGACGATGTTCGAAGGCCTCGAACTCATCAAGGGACACACGCCCGACAAGGGCGCGGATTCCCTCGGCGGCACGGTGAATTTCAAGACCCGTTCAACCTTCGCGATGCGGGAAGACCGGCGGACGACCTACAATTTCAGCATGCGCATGGCTCCGTCATTTTTCGAGCAGACGCCACTGCGCTCGCAACACCGCGCCCACCCCGTTCTGAACCTCGCCCACCAGCAGGTTTTCAGCGTCTTCGGTGGCAGCCGCAACCTCGGGGTTTCGGCCAACCTCTTCTTCTCCGAAAACGCCGTGGGTGGCTTTGCGACGATCCTCGATCGTACCAACATCGCCGACGACCCGGCTCCCATCTGGGATTACCAGACATGGGACAACATCAACAACCGGAAGCAGATGAGCCTTAACCTGAAAACGGACTACAGAGTGTCCGACTACGTCAAGGTCTCGGTCGGCGTCACCGGCAACGACAACTTCGAGCGCATGCGCCGACGCGTCACGGTCCGCGCTTTCACCGGCAACGCCACCACGCTGCCCACCGCGACCGCCACTGGTGTTGTAGCCGGCGCGTTCGACGACAATATCACGGTCGTCCGTCCGATCACCACGGTTGCCGGCTGGGGCACCCCCGCCTCCACCGCCGCCAATGCCGCCAACATCGACGTCACCATGGACGGCCCGCTGAACTACTACGTCCGGATGCGCCGCCTCGACACGACGGCCGAATACAACCGTGGAAACTGGCTCGTAGAGTATGCTGGCAGCGTTGCCACGACGCACCTTAACAACGGCAACGGCAAGGGCGGCACGATGAACATGCGACTCTTCGACCCGGCGCGTCAGACGCCCGGCGGTCCTTGGGTCTTCGGCGGCGCCGGCTGGATCATCGACACCTCGAAGAGTCAGATCCACCCCGAATTCCGCCAGAACGGCGGCCCGGACTTCACCGATCCCGCCAACTACCGGCCGCGTAATACCGACGGCCTGGTGCAGAATCGTAACGAAAACGATCAGCAACTCAGTCAGGCCCGCATCGACGTCCGTTATAAGCTCCCGTTCATCGACGCTCCGACCAATTTGAAAACGGGGCTCCACTGGCGCGAACTGCGCATGAAGGAATGGGGCGGGGACCGTCACCGCTGGAGCTACGCACCCGATGGCCCGGCCCTTCCCCACGACCCGAACTACGTGAGCTATGACCGCATCAAAACCGGGCGCGCCATCCCCGTTTGGCAGTCGCACATGTTTACGACCGACGGTCGCCCGACCAATCCGAACCTTTGGGTTGAGGACCGTTGGCATAACGAGGCACAGAAATTCGTCGGCGACCGCGGTCTCAGGGAAGAGGTCACCGCGACCTATTTGATGGCGCAGGGCCGCCTCGCCCGCGAAGGTTTTCTTGCCCGCGCCGGCTATCTCGGCGGGGTCCGTTGGGAGACCACCGAAACCCTCGCGCGCGGCTACGTCCGCAGTCGCACCCTCAGCACCGTCGCCCAGCAGGTCGCCGATCCGATCGGCTCCGCCCAGCGCGACTACGGCGACAACTTTCGCACCAACCGTGGCAAATACAGCAAAGGCTTCCCAAGCGTTCACACCTTCTATGACATTACCCCTGACCTGAAGGTGCGGACCAGTTATTCAACGAGCTATGGACGTCCGCCGATCGGCAATCTTCTGCCCGGCGAGACGCCCAGTGAAACCAATCAGACGGTCACGATCAACAATCCCGGTCTCGGGCCGTACACCGCAACGAATTGGGATGCGACCCTCGAGTACTACTTCGAGCCCGTTGGCAGCCTGACGTTCGGCTGGTTCCACAAGGACATCAAAGACTTCATCATCACTGCTGATGCCGGAACGATCGGTGACGGACTGGACAACGGCTACAATGGCCAGTACGCAGGCTGGACCGAGCGCACCAACATCAACGGCGGTGATGCCGTGGCGCAAGGCATGGAGTTTGCCTATCAGCAGCAGTTCACCTTCCTCCCAGGGCTTCTGAAGGGTTTGAGCGCATCGTTCAATTACACGCGGATCCTGACGCACGGCCTCCGCGGCGGCACCCGTTATCTGACCAGCCGTGAGGTGACGGGCTTCATTCCGCACGCGGCCAACGCTTCGCTCTCATGGCGCTATGGCAAGGTCAGCACCCGCATGCTCTACAACTTCACCGGTGAGCACATCACGACGTTCAACGCCGTCAACCCGGCGCTGAACCAGTACCGGTTCTCAATGAAGACCCTGAACGTCGGCTTCAGCTACCAGATCCGCCCCAGCGCCACGTTCACCTTCGACATCGCGAATGTCCTGAACGAGCCGCAGGAGTTTTATATCGGTTATAAAAACCGTCTGCGCCGCCACATCGTCAACTTCGTGACGGTCACGGTTGGCCTCAACGGTCGGTTCTAATCGGTCTGAATCGTCTTACGAAGCCCGCGGCTCACGCCGCGGGCTTTTTTCGTCGTGACCTTGGCGTGCAGGGATGGGACGACGGCGGACGAGCGAGCGAAAATGCGGCCCCAGGATTTTCGAGGTACCAAAACAGTCGTGCGCAAGCGAGGGGCCTTGGAGCTTGAACACTTTTCGCGGCCGGAACTCCCCCGTGGGGGCTCCCTCCAAAATCCCCATGCTGTCAAGCGGCAGAAACCTATTCACCGAGTGCTTCCAACAGCGATAATTCGGGAACTCTAAGTGCTCGCAAATTCTCCCGAATTTCAGATGGTATTCCTCATCGAATAATGCGCCGACTCACCCTTTCCATCATTTTTCTGGCTGCACTCGCCCGTGCCGCTTTCGCCCAGCAACCGGTGGATGCCCCGATCATCCCGCTCGATGACCTCAAACTCGGACAACGCGGGGAAGTTTGGACAGTCTTCCAAGGCACCGTGCCTGAACCGTTTGAAGTCGAAGTCACCGGCGTTCTCCGCAACGCCCTCGGTCCCGGTAAGTCCCTGATCGTTTGTCAGCTGACCGATCCACGCGTGCAAAAAATGGGCGCGGTCGCCGGCATGAGCGGCAGTCCTCTCTATATCGAGGGCAAGCTCGCGGGAGCGCTCAGTTATCAGATCCAGCGCTTCGAAACCGTGCGCCACGCCGGTTTTACCCCTGCAGCCGATCTCTCGGAGGTCCGCGACAAGATTTCCGCACAGCCAAGTTTGCTCGTCGGCGTCGAGGGCGCGAATGAGATCCCGGTTCGGACTGCCAACGAGTTTTCACCCTATCAGCCCTTACAACCGGTGTTCACGTTGGGCGGATTGAGCCCGGCCGTATCCGAATTGTTCGCACCACGGTTCGCCGCCCTCGGCCTCAGCGCCACCGCACTGGGCGGCAGCACGCAAAGCTCCAGCATGCCCGCCGCCGCCACGCTGCAATCGCAGGAATCCTTGGTCGCCGCCCAGCGCGCGTCGCTCCAGCCAGGTGGCGCCGTCGCAGTTGCCCTCGCTACGGGCGATATCACCCTCGCGGGCACCGGCACCGTTTCCCGCGTCGACGGCAACCGCGTCACCGCCTTCGGCCATCCCATGCTTTCCTTGGGTGAGGTCGCCCTTCCGATGTGCGCTTCGGAAATCATCACGATTCTTCCGTCGCAGATGCAGTCGGTGAAAATTGCCAACACCGGGGCCGTCATCGGAACGATCACGCAGGACCGCCTCTCCGCGGTCTCCGGCACGCTGGGCGAGGGTCCGGCCATGACCAAGGTGGAGGTCACCGTTACGCCCACCCGCGGGGCTCCCCGCACTCTCAAATTCTCCGTTGCGCGTCAGCAGCAACTGACGCCTGTGATCGTCGCCGCCGGCGTCAGCCAGGCGATTCTTGGGTCCAACGATGGCGGCTTCGCCAATGGTTTCCGGCTCACGAGTGACGTGAGTTTTCCCTCCTCGCCCCGGCTCGCGATGCAGACGCTCTACTCCGGTCCGCAGGGCTTTGCGCAGGGCCTGAACGAGTTCGTTCAGGGACTCGCGGCCAACCTCCAGAATCCGTACGCCAAAACATTTCCCGATCACGTCTCGTTTTCAATCGAGCCCCTGGAGACCAACCCGGCCGTCACGCTCGACATGTTCCAGCTGTCCCGAACCCTCGGTGAAGCCGGGCAAACCATCCAGGCGACGATCGCCTGGCGCGATTGGCAGGGCTCCGCGCAACGGGAGACCATCGACATTCCGATCGATTCCTCTTGGACGGGCAAGCAGCTCGAAGTCATCCTGGCTCCGGGTCGCGCCCTCGACGAATTGACGGGGCGGCCGCGCGTGATCTCCGCCTCGGAGCTGCGCAGTTTCGAAGCTTATCTCGCGGCCATCCGCAATGAACGCCCGAGCGATGGCGTCTGCATTGCGGTGGTGGAGAAAACCAGCCTCTTCAGTGACCAGACGGTCGCCACCGCGCAGTCCCCCGGCTCGATCGAGCGCATTACCCGCGCCTCGGACGAAGCGCGCTTCCGCAAACGCGACGCGCTGCTTCCGTTGTGGGAAACGCACGTGCTCAAGGGCAAGCTGTTGAACACGATCGTTCGCCGCCCGCTCGCCGTCGTGGAGTAACCGTAGCCTCGAAAATTAGAAAAGCGGGAAATCGGGAAACATACGGCGCCGAGATCGGCCGCGAGCAAGCTCGGGCGCAGTTGTGTTCGGCGTGATCAGTGCTGGTTGAGACGCTTGGCGATTCAGCTGTATGAAGCTCGAATGGTTTGATGATGAAGGGTATTGCACTTTGGACTAAACATCCGCGCTCACTTTGACGTAGGCTTCCGCCCCCACAGCGCGACCCATCCTCGGAAACCTGCTGCCCGCAAACCCAGGCGCACCGGCTCCCGGCGCGCCGTATCCGCAAAAAACCTTCGCCACCGCGCCTTGCGTTTCACAGGTATTCGCTTCCGTGTTGAGCCTGTGTTTCGCAGGCATTTTCTCCTCCTTGCTGGTTCGGTGCTGTCCGCGCTGGTCGCTACCGCCGAACCGCTCTCCAAGAAAACCGAGATCGATTTCTTTCGCGATGTCCCCAGTCGGAACCTGAAAGGGCTCGCCACGCGCTCCGATGGCCGCCTGGTCGCCGGGCCGACGCTTACGGAAATGGCGGCTCCCGCCCCCGCCGATCT
>JBBQEG010000132.1:0-12744 GCA_038320495.1 Opitutales bacterium
TGGCGCAAGACCGCCTCGTCGACAGCGTGCAGCTGCGCACCGCCCGATAGGCGGACCGTAGATGAACCGGGGCCCGAGTCGGGAGACTCCCAACGGGCTCGCCTTCGCCCGTGCATTCCCGTGCCACTCGGGCTCAGTCCCGGGCAGGCAAGCCGACGGGAGGCGCTCTGCCGCGTCAGGGCTGAACAGGTCGGAATCGCAGCGAGGCAACAATTCCGCGCGAAACCCGCCGGATGGCAGTGCTTTGTGACGACCGGGCGGGATCGTCTTTAGTTGACTGTTACCGGAGACGATCCTCACCGTCTTTGGGAGAGCACCCGCCGATCTTGCACCTTACCCCTGCCCCTTTCGCATGAAACTCCTCTGTCCTGCTCGCGTGCGTCGTGCCATTTTCGCGTGCGCGCTAGCCGTGCTCGGACCGGCCCTCTTGTCCGCCCAGGAACCTCGCCTCGCCAACGTCTCGACCCTCGCACGAGTGGGTACCGGCGGCGAAACGTTGACCGCCGGTTTCGTTGTCACCGGTTCGACGAATAAGCAGGTGGTGATTCGCGCCGTGGGCCCGACGCTCCAGACGGCGTTCGGGGTTGCCGGCGTTCTTGCGAATCCCGCGCTCACGGTCTTCAATCGCGACGGGGTGCGCGTGGCGGAGAACGACGACTGGAACGCGGCCGACGCCTCAAGCTTCGCCGCCGTTGGCGCCTTCGCTCTGTCTCCCAACAGCAAAGACGCTGCGATCGTCATCACCCTCGCACCCGGTTCCTACACCGCCCGAGTGAGCGACATGGGCGGCACGAGTGGAGTCGCGCTCGTCGAGGTCTACGAAGTCAGCACCACCGGCGGCAAATTCGTGAACCTTTCCACCCTCGCCCAAGTGGGCGGTTCGGCCGGGGTTTTGACGCCGGGCTTTGTCATCACTCCCGGCGGCGGCACCCGCAAACTCCTGATTCGCGCGGCCGGCCCGGCCTTGGCACAGTTGAACGTTCAGGGCTTTCTACCGAATCCCAGTTTAACGCTGACCCGGACCGATACCACTCCGGCAGTCGTCGTAGCCACCAACGACGACTGGGGTTCGCCCGTCGGCTCTGGCACCGCGAGCGGCAACACATTGACGTCCGTGTTCCAGGCCAGTGGCGCGTTCGCCTTTCCGCCGGGAAGCCGGGACGCGGCCCTGCTGATCGACCTTCCGCCCGGCAATTACACCGTGCAGGCCACCGATACCGCTGGCGGAAGTGGTCTCGCCATCGTGGAGGTTTACGATCTCTCCCCGCTCGAACCGGCTATCGTCACCGTCGCGGCACTCAAGGCGACCGCCGACGAGAGCGGCAGCAACAACGGCGAGTTTGTTTTCACTCGCACCGGCTCAACGGCCCTCCCGCTGACTCTACGCTACGGCATCGGCGGATCAGCGGGGAACGGGTCGGACTACCTGACGCTCCCCGGCACGATCACGATTCCGGTCGGCGCCAGCAGCGCGAAGCTCGCCGTCTTGGTGAATCCGGATCTTCAAACGGAAGGCACCGACACGGTCGTCGTCTCACTTCTCACCGACTCGAATTACGTCCTCGGCTTTCCCGGTTCGGCCACGGTCACGATCGCGGATTCGCCGGCGACTCTCTACGTGGCGAATATTCGACCTGAGACCAGTGCGCTCGGCTCCACCGCCTCCGGCACCGCCACGATCCTTCTCAGTGCCGATGGCAAACTTGCCGCGATCAGCACCTCGGTTTCGAATCTAAGCTCGGGCGTCGTCTCTGCCCATCTTCGGATCAGCCCGAGCGGCGACTTTGTTTTCAGCCTGCCCTATGGCACATCCGGCACGGCGCACTGGCTCTTCTCAGCCACGGGCAACTATTCGAGCGCGCAACTGCTCGAGGCCCTGAAGAACGGCAATATTTACGTCGGTCTCGATACGGCCTCTTTTCCGCAAGGCGAGGTCCGTGGAACGTTTGTCCAAGGCGCAGGATCGCAAACTTTCACCCCGCCGGCACCGCCCCCGACGGTGGCACTCACCAATGTCAGCGCGATCGAGGCCGCGCGCTTTCTTACGCAGGCCACGTTTGGTCCCAAGAAGAGCGAAATCGAAGCCCTAACGGGCGGCAGCATCGACGCGTGGATCACGGCCCAGCTCGCCCTGCCCTTCAGTTCGCATCGGGCGGCTGTAATCGCCGATCACGCGGCGTTTGGCGGCAGCCCCAGCGTTTCAAACTTCAATGCCATCCACCCACCGAATCGGCAGGCCGCCTGGTGGAAGCACGCCCTGACCGCGCCCGATCAATTGCGGCAGCGAGTGGTCTTTGCGTTGAGTCAGATCTTTGTCGTGTCCGACGTAAGCCTCGGTGACGACAGCCGGGCCCAGCCTCTTGCGGCGTACTACGATCTCCTCGGCAACGGAGCCTTTGGCAACTTCCGCACCCTGCTGGAAAACGTGACGCTTAATCCGCTGATGGGCGAATATCTCAGCTCGCTGCGGAATGCAAAAGCCAACCCGGCCACCGGCACCACGCCCGACGAGAATTACGCGCGCGAGATCATGCAGCTCTTCACCATCGGGCTAAATAAGCTGCAGCCGGATGGAACCTTGATCCTCGGCGAGGACGGCCTGCCCATCCCGACGTACAATCAGAAAACCATCACGGAGATGGCAAAGATCTTCACGGGGTGGGCGTATCCTTCGACCTCGACCAATCCCACGGCCTTTCGTACGGCGGGACGCAACTACTACAATCCCCTGCAGCTCTTTCCCGACTGGCATGAGGACGGCGCCAAGGACCTTAGCCCGGTGCGGGCGGCGGCCGTGCCCGCCGGCCAGGGTGGAACGAAGGATCTCGAGACCGCGCTCGACGCACTTTTCGAACATCAAAACACGCCTCCGTTCATCGCGCGCCGCCTCATTCAGCGGCTGGTCACGAGCAATCCAAGCCCCGCGTACGTGTATCGCGTCGCGCAGAAATTCGTGAACAACGGCTCCGGAGTGCGCGGTGACCTCGCTGCCGTCGTCCGGGCAATTCTCACGGATTTTGAAGCCCGCTCGCCGCTCGTGGCCGCCAACCCCACGTCCGGAAAACTCAAGGAGCCGGTCCTGCGCCTCACCGCGTTCCTCCGGGCGTTCAACGCCACCGCGAACTCCGGACGCTACTCCGGGCATCTCGTGCTGCTCAATAATGTCCAGATTACCAGCGCAAGCACCTACTCGACAACGGGACCAAATCCGGCGACCGCCAGTTCGTCCACCCTCCTCACCAACACGCAGACTGCACTCGCGCAAGCGCCCTTGCGCTCGCCCACCGTCTTTAACTTCTTCGGACCCGATTACGTCCTTCCCGGACCGCTCGCGGCTGCGGGCCTCGTCGCTCCTGAATTCGAGATTACCGACGATACTTACGCGACCCTCGTGCCAAATAGTCTGCGCTCGTTCGTGGTCGCCAACAACGTCCCTGCCGCCAATGCCAATGCCACGCAAATCGCCCAAGCCTCGGCGACGTTGATGCCCGATTACGCCTTCGAACAATCGTTGGTGAACGATATTCCCGCACTCCTTAGCCACCTCAATCTGCTGCTCACGCAGGGCACACTCGCCCCAGAAGCGCAGGCCCGGATTGCCGCCGGCCTTGCCGCCCTCCCGGCCACCACCAACGCGCTCGATCGGGTGCGCAGCGCCGTTCTGCTGGTGCTCACGTCGCCCGACGCGGCGGTCCAGAAGTAATCACCTCGCGACCACCCGCACGTCCGTCCTTCGACGTAATTAAGTTTCAAATACGCCCCCTTCTTCGCCCTTTCTCCGTCATGAGCAAATCCACCGCCGCCCCTGACTTCTCGCGCCGCCAGTTCATTGGCTCTGCCTGCTGCGCCGCCGTCGGTGCCACCGGCCTGCTCTCCACCCTCGCCAATCTTCGTCTGATGAGTGCCGTGGCAAATCCCGCCAACGGCCCGCAGCCACCCGCCCGGTCCGGCGCGCTTCCATCGGACTACAAGGCGCTCGTGTGCCTCTTCCTGAACGGCGGCAACGATGCCAACAACCTCATCGTGCCGTCCGACACGGGTGGATACGCTGCTTACGCCGCCGCACGTGCGAACCTCGCGCTGCCCCGCACGGATTTGCTCTCGCTCGCGCCCAAGACCACGTCCGATGGTCGCTCGTTCGCCTTGCATGCGGCCGTACCGGAACTGCATTCGCTATTCCACTCCGGCCGGGCCGCGATCATGGCCAATGTGGGCACCTTGGTCTATCCCACCACCCGCGCCCAATGGCAGGCGAACTCGGTGCCGCTTCCGCGCCAGCTTTTCTCGCACAGCGATCAGCAGGTGCAGTGGCAGAACAGTGTGCCCGACCGCCCCAGCACCACCGGCTGGGGTGGCCGCCTCGCCGACCTCGTCAACGCGTTCAACACGAACAACGAGATCTCGATGTCGATCAGCCTGGCCGGGAAAAACTATTTCCAAGTCGGCTCGAAAGTCAGCCAGTACGCCGTGGGTACCGGCGGTGCCGTCGCCCTCTCCGGAAGCACCGCCACGTCAGGAACGGAGTTCGTGCGCTTTCAGACGCAGAAGGCTCTGTTCGCCCAGTCGCAAACCGCGCTTTTCGATGCCGCTTTCGCCGGCATCTCCCACAGCGCCATCAACGACGCCGAGCTGCTCAACGCCGTGCTCAGCCGCTCGCCCGCAATCGCGACCACCTTCCCGAATACCACGGCAGGAAACCAACTCCGGATGGCCGCCCGCCTCATTGCCGCCGCCCCTACCTTGGGCCTCAAACGTCAGGTCTTTTTCGTGCAACTTGGCGGGTGGGACACGCATGCCTCACAGCTGGTCAATGCCACCCCGACGACCGGCACCCACGCCAATCTCCTCGCGCAAGTCAGCCAGGCCGTGAACGCGTTTCAAAACGCGACCGCTGAACTCGGCGCCTCCGAGCAAGTCACGCTCTTCACCTCGTCCGACTTCGGCCGCACGTATCGATCTAATGGAGACGGCTCCGATCACGGCTGGGGCAATCATCAATTCGTTGTCGGCGGCGCCGTCAAAGGCACCGAGATCTACGGTAAGATGCCCGTGCTCACCATCGGCGGTCCCGATGACACCACCCAGGGCCGCTGGATCCCGACGACCAGCGTCGACGAATACGCCGCAACCCTCGCCACGTGGTTCGGAGTCAGCGCCGCCGACCTGCCGCTCGTGCTCCCGAATATCGGCCGCTTCGCGAAACCCAATCTCGGGTTCCTGTAAGCAGATATAGCGACGCGGTTTTTCCAAGGCAGGCGTGCCCCCGCGGTCACGCCGCCTGCAAAGCTCCGTTCCGCTCAAATCACCCGCCGGTTCTTCCGGCGGTCGAGCTCAACGCAGAGCTCTTCAAAGCGCGCGCGAAGGTGCGTCGCATTCGGCACGCTATAGTGTCCCGGCACCACCCAGCGCGCCCCGATCGCCCGCGCTTTCCGCATGCTCCCGGGAACGAGTGCGATATCGTCCGAAAAGATCCGCGGAGACATCTGCGTCCGCATCAAAAACCGCACCCAGAGATCTCCCGAAAACAGCAGGTCGTGTTTCGCCGAATAGAAGCCGCAGTGCCCCAGCGTATGTCCCGGCAAATGGATCACCCGCAGCCCGCCCCAGAACGGCAGCTCATCGCCGTCGGCCATCGGCACATCAATCGCCACCGGCCGATAAGCGGTCACCGCCCGGCCCGCCGCCTCCAGCACCCCGCACCCGCGTGAGAATCCAGTATACGGATACACACCGTCGATGTGCGCCTGTTCCAGCGAATGCGCGTAAACCGGCGCACCCGTCCACGTTTTCAACTCGAAGGCGCTTCCCGCATGGTCCAGATGCCCGTGCGTGAGAAGAATCGCCCGCACGTCTGTGGCTCCGACTCCGATTTTCTCCATCACCCGGCGGATCCGCCTGTCGTCGCCCGGAAAACCCGTATCGAGCAGCACGACGCCGTCGCCATCCACCAGCACGTGAGGAACACTCATCACGCCCCGGACGTGAAACAAACCCGGCGGCCACGATGCTGAACCAGTCGACATGGGACGACTCCCGGGGACCACGATTGCCGACTGCCGCTTCCGTCAGACTTAGCAACGTCCGTGCGCCGCCAGCCCTGAGCTGGCAGCGGCGCGTTTCACATGACTCCAGCGCCAGCTGTTGAGCTCGGGCCAGCGGCCGACGGTGAGGCGCACTTCGATTTCATCGCCGACTTCGAAATCATCGCGCTCCGTCCGAAGGATCCGGAAGCCCCAATGCGGCGCGCGTCCCGCATCCAACGGATCGGAACTGAGCGAGAGATCGGTATCGACCCGTGCCCGGAAGAAAACCGCATACCCATCGAGCCGCCCCGGATTCACCACCGTGCGCGTGAAGGTGATGTCGTGCGACAGATCGGCTTCGTTGAGAGTATGCAGATCGATCGACAACACCGGCTGCGGTTCGCCGAGAAAATGGTCGACGAGATTCAGATCACTGCTGACGAGATGATAATAACTCGTCTCCTGCGGTCGATTCCGCTCGAGGCTGGAATAGTCGTAGCCATGGACATCGAGTTCCCAAATGAAAGGCACGAGCCGGTCGTCGTTAATCTTGATCGGCTCGCAATAAAACTCGAAAATGCTCGGAAGAATCAGGCCACCCGGCTTGAGCACGCGGTCGCGCAGGTCGGTCACGTTTGCCACCATCGATTCGTCAAAGAGGCAGTCGCCCATCTGCTCGTGCAGGATAACGTCCACGGGCTCGCTCACCGCGAACTTCGTGCTGTGCATCGCGATGAATTCGACGTTCTCGATCTGATTTTCCACCGCCAGCGTTCGGGCATGGGTCAGAATATCGGAGTGATCGATGGCGTAAACATGAGCCGCCCCACGACGAGCCGCCAAAGCCGCGAGGATCCCGGTCCCCGTGCCCAAATCGATGACGCGGTCACCAGGTTGAATATGACGCGTAATCGCCGCGTGGTAGAAATTCATGCGCGGCCGATCCGCCAGCATTCGCTCCTGCTCATGAAAGCCGGCAAACATCCGACCGTTATGATCGCGGTATTCGTCCTCGGCCGACTGCTCCGCCGAGGGATAAACCCACGCGGCCAAACCCGGTCGGGCGTCAATCCACGTGCGACTGCTCGTGAGAAAGCGCCGACCGGTCGCGAAGGCCCGGGCACTGAGACGTTGCAGAAGGTGGGGTGACATGTTCAGGCAAACCAAACCACGGACCCGCCGAGAACACAAAACAAAGGCAGGGTGGGCGTGGGCCCAGCCGGTAATACCCGCCAGGTGAGCGAGATGGCGGCCCTCGTGACGCCGGGCTCGGTCGCCCGACGACGCGAATCGAGGTCTAATTCGACCCCTTTCAGCAGCCCACAGGTCAATCCGGTTAGCGTCCCGCACGATAAACGCACCGCTTGGCTCGCGCTCGTCCACGGATCGCGTTGCGCTCTCGCCATGAGCTCCGCGTTACCTGCCACCCCTTCCCTCAAGAAGCGCGGCCTGCATCCCCGCAATCGGCACGCCGCGGGCTACGACTTTCCGGGCCTGATCTCCGGTTGTCCGCGGCTAGCGCCATTCGTGCGGCCGAGCCCGGCCGGCACGCCCACGATCGATTTTGCCGAAGCGGCTGCGGTCATGACGCTGAACCAGGCGTTGTTGAAACGTGATTACGGCGTCGCGCATTGGGATCTCCCGCGCGGTTACCTGTGCCCGCCCATTCCGGGTCGCGCCGATTACATCCACCATCTCGCCGACTTGCTGAGCGACGGTAGCTCAAGGGGCATTCCGCGGGGCCGGAAGGTGGCCGTACTCGATCTCGGTGTCGGCGCGAACTGTATTTATCCGCTCATTGGTGCGAGCGAGTACGGCTGGAGCTTTGTCGGGACGGATATCGATCCCATCTCCGTGGCGTGGGCCCGCCAAATCATCGCGGCCAATCCCAAGCTCGCCGACCTGATCGAGTGCCGACTGCAACCCTCGGCGCTCGACCTCTTTCGCGGCATCGCGAAACCACGCGAACGTTTCGCAGCGTCGATTTGCAATCCACCCTTCCACGCCTCGCCGGAGGAGGCGGCGGCCGGTGCGCTGCGCAAGGCGAGAAACCTCCGCGGCAAGAAAGTCACCAAGCCCGTCCTGAATTTCGCCGGCCGCAACCACGAGCTGTGGTGCGAGGGTGGAGAATCCGGTTTCATCCAGCGGATGATCGCGCAAAGCGCAGAGAAACCCGGACTCTGCGGATGGTTCACCACCCTCGTATCCAAACGGGAAACACTCCCTGCGCTGTATCGCGCGCTGAAGGCGGTGAAGGCCACGGAGATCAGGACGATCGAGGTCGCCCACGGCCAAAAAAACAGCCGTATCCTCGCGTGGACGTTTTCGTCCTCAGGCGCGCCAAAGCGGTCTTAACCAGACGGCCAAACCTGAATACGTCCGGACTTTTCACAGGAGTTCGCAAACAGCGCAGAGATTATACTCAACCAGCGGGTCAGTTGCCTTGAGCTCTTTATACCAATCGCCCGTAACTTTTAGACTGTCATTGCGAGAAGCGAAGCGACGAAGCAATCGAGCTGGATCTCCACGGCGCGCTTCGCGCACTCGTGATGACAATCGTCTAAATTATACGGGCGATTGGTATTAGAGGTTTCCCGATTTCCCAAATTTTCTCAGTTTTCCCACGTTCCCAATTTTCCGCTTTCCCGCTTTTCCGCTTTCCCGATTTTCCGCTTTCCCGATTTTCCGCTTTCCCACTTTTCCGCTTTTCCGCTTTTCCCTCGTCATGAAACTATTCCTCTTGGCTGTTCTCGTGTTCGCCGGTGGCTCGCTGCGGCTCGCCGCACAAGCCTACGATATTGTGATCCGGAACGGCCGGGTGATCGACGGAAGCGGCTCCCCGGCAATCCTGGCCGATGTGGCCATCCGCGGCGATCGGATCGCCGCCGTTGGGAGGATTCCCTCCGCCTCCGGCCGGATCGAAATCGACGCAGCCGGCAAAGTCGTCGCACCCGGTTTCATCGATGTGCACACGCATTCCGAAAACATCACCTCGCTTCCACTCGGTGAAAATTTCGTCCGCATGGGCGTCACCACGATTATCAGTGGAAACTGCGGCAGCTCGGAAATAGATGTGGTGGCCTATTTCGCCGGGATCACCCGCACCGGCGTCGCCCTCAATGTCGCCACGCTCCTCGGTCAGGGCTCGGTGCGCGGACACGTCATGGGCGGCAGTTTCATGCGCCCGCCCACCGAGGCCGAACTGGACCAAATGCGGAACGTCGTTCGTCAAGCGATGGCCGACGGCGCCGTGGGCCTCAGCACCGGCTTGATCTATCTGCCGGGCACGTTCTCCAAGACCGAAGAGATCATCGAGCTCGCGAAGGTCGTTTCCGCGCACGACGGGATCTATGTCAGCCACATGCGTGGCGAATCGCATCCGCAAATCTTCGACTCGCTCAACGAACTCGCACGGATCGCCCGCGAAGCCAGGATCCGCGCGCAGGTTTCCCATCTCAAGTTGAGTGGACCATTGGCCTGGGGACGCGCCCACGAGGTGATCACATTTCTGGATACGTTGCGCGCCGAAGGGCTCGAGATCGCCCAGGATCAATACGCCTACACCGCCTCGAGCACGGGCATCGCGACGCTCGTGCCGGCCTCGGCCCGCGAAGGCGGCACCAAGGCGTTCGCGGCTCGTCTCGCCGACCCCGAACAAAAGGCCCGCATCAACGCGCAAATGAGGGACAGCCTGCGCCAAGCGGCGCGCGAAGATTATACCTATGCCGTGATTGCGAGCTACCGCCCGGACCCGCGTCTGAATGGGAAGACTGTGCCCCAGGCCGCCCAGCTTATCCACAATTCGGATACGCTCGACGCCCAGGTCGAAACCGTGCTCGAGATCGTGGCGAAGGGCGGCGCGCAAGGCGTTTTCCACGGCATGCACGAACCCGATCTGCAGCAATTCATGGCGCTTCCGCTCACCATGATCGCGTCGGATTCGGGTCCGCGGAAATATCAGGACGGCGTCCCGCACCCGCGCGGCTACGGCAATAACGCGCGCGTGCTGTCCCGCTACGTCCGCGAGCTCAAACTGCTCTCCCTCGAGGAGGCGGTGCGCAAGATGACCTCCCTGCCGGCCCAGACGTTTCGCTTGAAGAATCGCGGCGAACTGAAGCCCGGCTTCATTGCCGATGTGGTTATCTTCGACCCGGAGAAGGTCGCGGCGCCGTCCACGTTCGAGGACCCGCATCACTACGCGGTTGGGTTCAGCGACGTCATCGTCAACGGCGTGCCGGTGATCCGCGACGCAACATTCACCAGCGCGCGGCCGGGCCGGCCGGTACGGTTGAAAGATGAATGACTTTTGGAGTTCGATTGCACCGGTGCCACGCCGGGCGATTCGCGGCGGTCCATTACCTGAGTTCCCCCCGCCCGGAGTGAGCGATCCAAACTCGTGATCATGTCCCGTATCGTCATCGTAACCTACGGCTCGCTCGGCGACCTGCATCCCGCGATCGCGCTGGCGCGGGGTTTGCAGACCCGCGGTCACGACGTTGCGATTGCGAGCAGCGAACCCAGTCGCGCCCTGCTCGATGCGGCCGGTGTGCCCTTTCTTCCGGTTCGGCCGGATCTGTCGCCTGGCGATCAAGCGCTGATCCAGCGCATCATGGATGGATGGCGGGGCTCGGAAATCTTGATGCGCGATGTCGTGTACCCGGCCGTACGCCCCATGTATGAGGATCTCGCGGCGATCGCCCCGGGCGTCGACCTGTTCATCGCGAGTGAACTGGCCTGCGCCGTCGCGATCGTAGGCGAACGCCTGCGCGTGCCGTGGGCCTATTTCGCACTCTCACCCATCTCGTTTTTCCCCACCTACGACCCGGCCCATTTACCCGGTCCGTCCGTCCTCCGCTGGATCCAATCCGGCGGACCGGCTGCGAACCGGTTTGTCCTCCGCCTCGCAAAATTGGTCTCCTATCCTTGGTGGAAACCCGTGCGCCGGCTGCGTCGCGAACTCGGTTTGCCAGCGGGGAAGTCCCCGCTCTTTGACGGCAAATATTCGCCGCACCTGAATCTCGCGCTGTTCTCTTCGGTACTGCAACCCCCGCAGCCCGACTGGCCGCCTCACACCGTGCAAACCGGGTTCCTGCTTCATGATGACTCCGGCAGCGGTCCCCACACCCGGAGTCTGCCAGCCGCGGTCGAATCGTTTCTCTCCGGAGGCGAGCCCATCGTGTTTACGCTGGGCTCGGCCGCGGTAAACTTGGCGGGAGACTTTTACGCGCAGAGTGCAGCCGCAGCCCAACGCCTGGGTCGGCGCGCGCTGTTGCTCACAGGAAACAACCCGCCTCCGCTCAATCTGCCGCCTTCGGTTCTCGCCTGGGATTATCTCCCCTACGCGCAGGTTTTTCCCCGCGCCGCAGCAATCGTGCACCAAGGTGGCGTGGGTACGACCGCGCAAGCGCTGCGAGCGGGGCGGCCGATGCTGGTGATGCCCTTTGCGCACGATCAATTCGACAACGCCGACCGCGTGTGCCGGCTCGGCGTCGCGCGCCAGATTGCCCGCCATCGCTACACGGCAAAACGCGCCGCCGCCGAGCTCGCGTCGTTACTGGCCGACGTCCGTTACCGCGAGACCGCCGGCCACCTCGCCGCGCGTCTTCAGACCGATCCCGGCGTGGCCACCGCATGCGCGGCGATCGAACACGTACTCGAACGCGCCGCCCACCGGCCATGACGTGAAAACATGCCGCGATAGCCCACCACGACAGGTCGTTTGCTCAGGGTCATAAGCCAGCGAGCAAAACGCCGGGTGCGACGTTTTCGCCACCGCTGCGCATTGACCGCATCCCCCGATTGGGCCACGTTTTCAGCGTATGCACCCCATCAACCGTCGTCAGTTCCTCAAAACTGCGGCCGCCACCGGAAGTGGATTATTGATCCTTCCGACCGGAACGCTCTTTGGCCAGAATACCCCGAACAAGAAGCTTAACATCGCCCTGATCGGAGTGTGGGGCCGCGGCCTTGCTCATTACGCCGGATTGGAAAATGAGAACGTCGTCGCTCTCTGCGATATCAACGAAACGCGTTTCGCCGACGCCTTGAAGAAATTTCCCGGCGCCAAGACCTACGTGGATTGGAGGCGCTGTCTCGAACAAAAGGATCTCGACGCCATCGTGTGCTGCACCGCCGACCATACCCATGCGCACATTGCGATGTGGGCCATGAATCGCGGCCTCCATGTCTACATGGAGAAACCGATCGCGATGACCGTGGAGGAAACCCGTCTGGTCCGCGCGACGTATCTAAAAAACAAGCACAAGATCGCGACGCAGGCCGGCACGCAGCGCCACGCCAATCCCAACTTCGCCCGCGTCCGCGAGCTCATTCGCGACGGTGCCGTGGGCGAGTTGCGCGGTGTTTTCGCTTGGGGCAACCGCCAGCTCCGCCGCCCCGGTTATTTGCCAGCCGAAGGCACCCCGCCGGCCCATCTGCACTACGATCTCTGGCTCGGGCCCTCACCAAATCACCCTTATAATCCCGGTTATTTCTCCGGCGGTCCGGGCGCGAATTGTCTCCAGTGGAATATGTATTGGGACTTCGGCACCGGCCAGGTCGGCGACATGGGCGCCCACACCATGGACCTCGCGTGGAACGCGATCGACGCCACCCATCCGACGTCCATCGAGGCCACCGGCGAAGCCTTCAACCCGGACGTCACTCCGGTGGAGCTCACCGCGCATTTCGATCACCCCGCCAACGACTGGCGCCCCGCCAT
>JBBQEG010000133.1:0-12605 GCA_038320495.1 Opitutales bacterium
ATATTCCTGCAGTACGTCTGCCGATTCAGTGCCGATCGATGAAAATCAGTGGTTTACCTATAATATGATCACCTTTGCGGGGGCGCAACGATCGTTATATTCGGCCGACCCGGCAATGGCGCCGCTTCATCCAATTAAAACTGGGATGGGGCGGTTGATTATAAGCTGCATTCTGCCACGCAAATCGCCATCCGATATTGCGGGTCGTGCATCAAGGGGTGATGCGGTGCTTTGTCGGAACGGTGGTGGTATAAATGCGCAACTCCTTGCCATCCACGCTGCGCCAAATGATTTCCTCGCGCCAATCCCCGAACAGGTCGCGCTGAGGGTCGGGGTAGCTTTGGTTCCGTTGGTGGATGTTGCGCCTTGGGCAATGAGCAGGGGGCTTCAGTGCCATCTTCCCAGTTCCATTTCGTGACCCGATTCTGGTCGAATATTCGCGGAGCAGATCACCGTCCCACAAGACGGCTAAATTGCAGGACCGCGGCCGACGTCAGTTATTGATTGGAAGAAAACTGGATCTTCCGGGGGTTGGGCCGGGAGGGTTAAACCGAGGCTCCGATTTCACGCGGGCCGCCGCGCGTATTGAGTCCGATGTTACAGCCGACCTGAACGACGGCAAACCCAAAGGCCTCCGCCTTGACAGACCGCGGCGCATATCTTCGAAGGTCATGAATCGCCGCAACGCGGAGAAATACGCCGGAGGATCGATCTCGGTGAAGGTCGTATATTTCGAAACGATCGCGCCGCCGAACCATCCGACCAGATCGGCAATGTTGGTGAGTACCGGTACCATCACCAGGACGGTCACCAACCGGGGCATCACCGGGATGCGCGCGGGCGGTATGTTCATGGTCTCGAGTGCGTCGATTTCCTGATATACTTTCATCGACGCGAGTTCCGCAGTGATCGTCGAGTCCACGCAGCCGGCGAGCAAGATGACGAACATGACCGGCCCCAGTTCGCGCGCCATGGAAAGGCCTACCATCGGGCCGATATACTGCTTGGCCCCGAAAGTTGCATCGAGTATCCCGCTAAGCCCATCGCCCCCGGGTCCTCGTAAGGAGCGCGATCACTATCGATGAGCCGGACTGTCATCGAGCACCTCGAAAACGTCGCATCAGTTATCGAGATCACGCTCATGTGAAGAGTCGCCCCCCCCGACCCCGGGATTATTCCGCTTTCGTCTCAGCGAGCCTGCTCGAGTACAGCCAGCTCACGTTTCGCGTCGTTCTTCCGCGGAAACTCCCCCTCTTGACTGGCCGCGAGGCGAAACGCCGCGACTGCTTTTTCGTTTTTCCCGAGTGCCTTTTGAGCCATGCCATGGTGATATTGCACCTCCGGGTTATTGGGAATGCCGTTGCTGCTTTCCTCCAGCAGTGCAGCGGCTTCTTGGTACTCTTTTCGCCGATACAGGATCCACCCCAGCGTATCCGCGACCACGGGTGACGCCGGCTCGAGGTTCCGCGCCTTGCGGGCGACCTCTAGGGCGCGGTCGGACTCATTGAGCTTCTCGTCGTATAGCGACGCCAGATTGTTGAGTGCAACAGTGGCGTTCGGCTTAGCCTCCAGCAATCTCAGGAACACGTCGCGCGCCTTCGCGTGGTCATTCGACTCGGTGAAGAACTGCGCCGCCACAACGGCCGCCAGCTCGTCTTCAGGTCGTTTCGCGAGCAGACTTTCAATGCGACTACGCGTCGCCGCTTCGGCCCGCCGCGCCCCGTAGGATTGGGACAGCACGCCGTACGCTCCGGACTGGCGCGGATCGAGCTCGAGCGCATTCAGGGCCGAGGCCTCGGCGCTGGCCCATGCGTTCTGCTGGGCGTGCACCCGAGCTTCGAGAAAGTGGGCCAGCGCGGAGTTAGGCGACTGAACGGTCAGGCCTTGCGCTCGCTTGAGCGCGTCAGCCGCCTTGCCCTCCTTCAATTCGAGCGTGATCAGCTCCGCCATCGCCGTCTGGTGATAGGGTTCCAGTTCCAGCACTTTCTCGAAACTCTGCCGCGCTTCCTCAGGCTTCTGCATCTGTCCCATCACCGATCCAAAGAGTAGATAAAGCTGCACGTTTTTCGGCGACATGGTGATGCTCTGACCGATTACCGCCGCCGCCTGATCCATCCGGCCCAGCGCTCGCAGCGCATCGATCAGCATCGGGTACGCCTGCATGAGATTCGGACGTCGCGAAACCATTTCAGCCATGGAGTAGGCTGCCGGCTGCGGTGCGCCGTTGCGGAGGTTCAACTGGGCCAGGAGGAGCGCCGCCTCCAGGTTGTCGGGATTCCGCCCGACTGCCTCCTGCAGCGCTTTGATCGCGCTGGGTTGGTCGTTCGCCTGCAGGTACGCGAGTCCCAGTTGATGCTTTTCCGCCCCCAACCCGGGAAAGTCGCGCCCAAACTTTTCCAGCTCCTCAATCGCCTCCTTCGTCTGTCCCTGCGCGAGCCGCAGTCGTGCGCGCAGGAGCCGGCCCTCGAGATCGAGGGGCTCCTTCGCGAAGATATCCTGCACCCGCTTGTCCGCCTCGTCGAACTTCTTGGTACTGATCGCGAGCTGCGCCAGGGTGCGGAGAGCCGGCAGATAGTCCGGGGCCTGTAGCGTCATCTCCGTGAGATAGGTGAGCGCTTGATCCAACGCTCCCGATTGCGCGAGAAACAAGGCATACTTCAAACGCGCCATCGAGTTGGCCGGCGCCAGTTCGGCCGCCAGCTTGAACTCCGCCGCCGCCTCAGTCGGGTTGTTCTGT
This sequence comes from Opitutales bacterium, assembly GCA_038320495.1. Lineage (GTDB taxonomy): Bacteria > Verrucomicrobiota > Verrucomicrobiia > Opitutales > Opitutaceae > ER46. The sequence continues at coordinate 2,738 of JBBQEG010000133.1, forward strand.
GCCGCCAGCCACGTGCCATACGCCAGCCGCGCGTCGACCGACTTCGGATTCCGGGCCACGGCGCGCTGCAATAGTGCTTTCGCCCCCGGTCCATCACCCCGCAGAATCATCATGTTGGCCGACGCGATAAGGTGGTGCACTGAGTTCTTGTCGGTCATCCGCTGCAGCACCTGCTCCGCTTCCTTGAAGTCGTCCGGGCTCCGGATGCATTCGGTCAACAACACCAGTGCCTCTTCAAACGTGGCAGAACGCGCCAGAATCAAATTAGCCTCGTTCCGCGCCTCTGTGGCATTGCCGAGCGATAGCATGATTTGCGCCAACTTCAGACGCAACTCGAGAAACCCCGGAGCCACCGCCTTCATCTTGGTCAGATACCCTGCCGCCTTCATCGGTGACCCTCGATCCAGCCAGATAAACGCCAGCCGCTCGTTGGCGGCGAGATTCTCCGGGTCGCCCTGCAGGACGTTCTGATACTCAATGCGCGCCCTCTCGCGATCGCCCGACTTGTAAAATTCGGCGGCCCGCTCGAGCGTCCGCGCCCGCTTGCTCTCAGCCGAGCATCCCCAGAGCAGCAAGGCTGTCAGGATCAGGAGAAAGGAACGAACCAGAACAAGGGAAGGAGGTTTCATGGAACTGGAATGAATGCGTTGCGAAGAGCGACCTCACCGGATCAGCGGGAAGAGCATCCGGGATTGCGACGGGTTCGTCGGGGTGGACTCCGGACGGCGCTCGGGACCGCTCATGCGATTCCGCATGTTTTTGGTTTTTCAATCGGAGGTGTCAAGCGGACCCGCCTCACGCAGCTGGGTGGAAACGCGGACGCGCGTTCGTTGTCGTCGCGCCAGCGATACGCTTGAACTACGAAGCCTAGGAACGCCTTTCAATCAAGAGACCCGGACGCGCAATCATAAACCAGGAGAAGCAGGGTTTCCCTTTGCGGGAGTCGGCCATCAAGTTGGTTTGTCTCGGTGGCGACATGTAGCCAAAGCCGCGAAAGGGGAGCGAAACCCCCATGCGACTCGTTCCATTGCCGACAGAGATACCGAGCGTACGATGGACGATGGGATTGGTATCTTCCCAGCGCCAACCTTGAGAGGAATTTTTCCCACCGATAGGTCGGATAAGTGTGGGTGAAATCAACCGGCGGACCCCAGTCGGGTTCGCCCCAAGTACCCTTAAGGACGTCGACGATGGTGCCGTTGCTTAATTCCCCGCGTACGACCCACCACACGTTGTACTTGGGCGGGGCGGGTGTAAACATGTCCCAACGCTGAACCATTCCCAGCACCCCCCCGATGGAGCCGAAGCGTTGGGACCAAACCGGTCCCATTACGGGAAGACTCTGAATATTGATAAACAACATGTAGAGCATGAGCATCCCAACCACCACATTCATCTCCCGCCCGAGGATGACTGTACCGGAGTGGTAGGGAGCAAGTATTTCCGCGATTGAGCCAAGGCGGGCACGCCTGGCGACAATGAACCGATATCCCGCATTTCCCCCGCGACGCATCAAGGGCCTACCCATGAGCCCTCCCATCCATGCGAACGGCGAATGATCAATGAGCACGGTGAGACCATCCCATCGCAGATGCCGCCTCCCGTGGGCGTCGCTGACGATCCATGTGTGCTGTTCTTTCATGATCCGATGCATCTCCGCGTCGGTCTGCGCCGGAACTATTCGGGCATCCCTCACCCCCAGGACGTTTTGCAGAATGAGGCAGACTTTGCGGCAGAACGAGCAGTCACCGTCATAGTGAATTGTCAGTTCGCCCCTCCGGGGACGTTCAAACCGTCGGTCAGCAAACGTCCAAGCGGCCGAAGGGAGGAAGACAATGAGGCCCACGCTCGCGATGAGCGGGAAGAGTCCTACGTTCAACGTAACGACAATGCCAATTTGCAGTCCCAACAGCATCACGAGCATCGCCCAACGAAGTTGGGGGAACCAGATTGGGGAAAAGATCAGGAGTGGGGCGAGCAGCTCCAGGTACCAGACCAGCCACGTCACTCCCCGGGTAACTGACGGGAAGTTTCCCAGCCACACGCCGAACGGCCGGGCGAAATAATCCAACTGAACCACGTAGGCTATCGCAGTCCCGTCGGGAATCCACTCCGGGCCGGACTTCAAAAGCGCAGTGAAGAAAAAAACCGCCGCCACCTGAAGCATCACTGCCGTCGTGGCCATCGACCAATGGTTTGAAGTCGGCGGCGACAGGCGATTGAGGGCCGCATCAATCGAACAGCGCGCTCCGAGGGGGAGGAACATGCCCCAAAAGAGCAGCAGGAGCAGCAAATTGTCGCCACCATGCACAAGCAGCTTGTTGCGACCGATCAAGGAAAGCAGAAGGCCCCAGCTGACGACCGTGGCAAGACGGGTCCAGAAACCGAAAATCAGACATACTGCGGCAGTTGCGGCAGCAAGAAAAAGCACCACTTGGAACCACGTTGAGCCGGAAAGCAAATGGAGGGATGCCGCCGACTGCCCCAAGGCGGCCAGGTCGCCCAGGGGAAGGACACCCAGATCCGAATAGTGATCGCTCAAATCGCGGGCCCTGCTCGCAAGGTCAATCAAGACGCAAAAGCCCAGGCCAATTCGGAACGTCGCCAGCGTCCTGAAATCGATGCCAAACACCGTCTTCAAGGCAGTCATGGCCAGGGGAACAGCATCGACGGGCCGAACCGTGGCGTGGATATCATACCCGAGACCCCATATTTTTTCCCGCGGCGATCGCAATCAAGGAATTCGGCGCCCGGTAGGCCGGGCTATTTCCACGCCGCCGACGCGGGATTCGCCGCTACGATGGAATCATCCCGACTGCACTTGAGTTTTACTCGGGCTATATAGTGCTCGAGTGGCCCGCAACCGAGACCACGAATCATCGGAAGTTCTGATCCGGTGCATCCGTGCTGTCGGGTTTCATTACACTTTCAGGCACTTTGCAGAATCAGTTTGCTTGGATCGTCCTAAACAATTTTAGTCCTTACTAACTGCAATCAAGAGACTACCGGAAGACAGATTAGGGATAAAGTCGTGTGGCACGTGCAACGCTTAGCTAAGTGGTTCTCTCCCAACCAGCCCACTGGATATCACACGATTTAGATGAATCCGGGGAACTTTGGGTCCAACGACAACGATACGTATTAAGACAGCACAAATATAATGAACTCGATTGCTTATTATCCCCTACGGGCGCTTCGGAAAGCGGCCGCAGTGATCGCCATCAGCGGTCTCTTCCTCACGTCAGCCAATGCCGGCAACGTCTTTCTAACCGGGCACGATGTACTCCTGCATAGTGGGCAAAACGGTTACGATGCCGTGATTCTTGACTACCTGCGAAACGGCGAAGGAACCCGCGCCAGCTACAACGTGCTCTACGTTACGAGTGGCGGCACGCCGGGCGGGCTCGCGTCAGTGATTGCTGAAGGTTTTAACGTCACCCAGATCACCCACGCCGCATTCGGAGCGGCCCCCGCGGCAGCGTTGGCGGGGAAGAGCGCGTTTGTCCTGCCGTGGTGGTATGACGGCGAAGTGGCGGGCAATGCCGCGGTCACCTCTGCAGCGTCGAAGGCGGCCATTGAGGCGTTTTTCAACAGCGGTGGAGATATCTGGGGAAATTCCAGCCATAGTTTCCCTCAATATTACAACTTCCTCCCTGCAGGCGTAGCAGCAAGCGGTCCTGAGCTTGCGGGCAATCCCAGTTCCGGATTTTTGGCGACGCCGGAAGGAACCGCCATCGGTATCACGAGCGGGATGATAAATGGCAATCCGACTCACAACGTGTTCAGTACCTTCGCCCCTGCCTTTACGGTATTCGAACGGTACCAATCTCAAACGGGCTCGGTGATTTCGATCGGACTTGTTGATGGGATCATTACGACCGGCGGCATCACCACGGGCGGCGTCACGACGGGCGGCGTCACCTCCGTCCCGGACGCCGGCTCGGCGTCGTTTTTGCTCCTGTTCGGTTTGGGTACGCTCGCGGCAATACGCCGCAGCAACAAACGATAAGATTAGCTAGCTTAGTTTCATTGGCTCGCCACCCCTTTGGGATGGCGGGCCTTTTTTTAAAGTGCCCGGGCTATTTGGGCTTCAAACTGGGATAGCGGAGCGAATTGGGGCGGTTTTAAATCGTCGCCGACGGGGTCAGCAACGGTCTGACTTTTACGTGCGACATGTAAAACGTTAATCGAGTGCTGGGGATGCATGCGGACGCGCAGGGCCTGACCCGCTGGCGTAATACGCCCGACCGACCCCTGAAAATTCAGTTTCATTCCAGTCGCCTGACCACCCCATATCAACTTTCCGCTGCCGCAATCACCCAAACTTTTATCGGGTCGATAGTTACACCACGGCGATCTGTCGCAGTCCTCCACTATCCCCAACCTTTGTCACGCAAGATTTGGAATTGGGGAGAGAAACGCCGCTCCGGCTTTAGTTATAGCAAAGCGCGGATTTCATCGAGCGCCTGCTTGGTGCGCTTGATGCCATCGATCTCGCTGTGTTTCTGGCCCTCGTATTCAATACTCACGTACCCCGAGAAGCCAGCTCCCGTGACGATCCGGAGAAGCCGCTCGAAATCAAGTGTCAGCTCGATCTTGTCGCGGCGATCTTCGGTGTAGAACCGGCCCGCTCCGGTGTCCCAGTCCCAGGACTTGGCACTGACGCTTTCCTTTACCCACGGCATGAACTCACGGAGGCCTTGGTACGGATTATAGAGTTCTGATTTCTGCCGGTCGGTGTAGAAATTTCCAAAATCAGGCAGAATGCCGACTCGTTTGTGATCGGCCTGATTCATCACCTGAACAAGCCACTTGCCGTTGGAGGAGAGTCCTCCGTGGTTTTCCACGACGACCCAAAGGCCTCGCTTGTCTCCCTCGACGCAGAGTCGATGAAGTCCGTCGGCGGCGAGTTTGGCCTGTTCGTCGGGTGATAGTTTGGGATCGCTGGCGGCATTTACGCGAATGCTGTGGCAGCCGAGAAACGCAGCGGCATCGAGCCATTTGAAATGATTCTCCACCGTCTTTGCTCGGGCAGCCTCTTCGGGGGCACCGAGATTACCCTCGCGATCGCACATGATGAGAAGGCTCTTCACGCCCTCGCTGGCGGCGCGCTTTTTCATTTCGCCCAGATAGGCACGATCGGCCGCCTTATCCATGAACATCTGGTTCACGTATTCGATTCCGTCGATCCCCAGAGACCGGGCAATCTTCGCGAATTCCAAGTTATCGAGGGGCTCGGCGCCGGGGCGCTTCAGGAAACGCTTATTGAGCGACCACTGAGCGAGGCCGATTTGAAACGGCTGTTTGCGGCTGGAGGCGGCTGCGGTCGCGAGAGGCCGCGCGGCGGCCACGGCACTGAGGGTGGCCGCCGTTTTGAGGAACGAGCGACGACTGGAGGAGTGATCGGAGGTCATGGGGATCACTGTTTATGAGCGTTAGCGGGTGCCGAGGGAATCCGATTCGCTAACGGAATCGCATCAAACCGACCCGGTGACGCTGGGTCTCATTACCGATTCCATGGGACCCGTGGCGCTTGCGCAATCGAGGTGCTCCGGCGGGATGGACCAAGGTCGCGCGGCCCATTCATTAAAGCGGCTCGTCAATCACGAACGGTACCGCTCATACGACGCACGTGAACACGATTCCAAACCCGTCCGGAAATAGACGGAATCGGAATCGTGGGTACGCCCTGTCGCGGACGATTGCCGCCTCAAATGAAGTCCGTTGGCTTCCAGCCGCGGCGATAGGTCGGATAGAGGAGTTTATCAGCTTCCGGCAAACTGGTCTTCATCGCAGCCGAATCCCACGTGAACTTTTTCCCAACCAGGATGGACATCGTCCCAAGAGCCACGGTTTCAGTAAATGGCACCGAGTACTCGAAATTCGATCCCGCAAGGAGCGGATTGTTCGCGCGGATAGCAGCGGTCCATTCCTTATGAGGATTACCCTCGGGAACGCGCACAATGGTCTTGGGGGGAAAGGTCGATGAAAGCGCCTGATGCTGCGCCTCGGGAACGAGACGGGGGCTGTTACAATAATCGTTGCCGTCGTACACGGTCGCTTTGTCACCAAGGATCAGCTGGCCGCCCTTGGCGAGCTGGCGGGCCTCCTCCATCTGCACCGGCTTGTCCGGCTTCAGACCGCCCTCGTACCACGTCAGCTTCACCGGGGGCATCTTACCGCGTGCGGGAAACTGATACTCAACGACCGCGGATTTCGGGAAGGCGAACGGACTGGGACCGTTAATCTCCTTTAGCTCAACACTCGTAGGCGCGCCGAGTTCAAGGCCCCAATAAGCGGCGTCCATCAGATGACACGCCATATCGCCCAATGCGCCGCATCCATAATCTTGATACCCACGCCATTTGAAGGGGTGCACCTCCTTGCTGAAGGGACGGACGGGCGCACGCCCGAGAAACTGATCCCAAGCGAGACCATCAGGGGTCGCTTCCGCGGCGGGCCATTCGGTCATACCCTGCGGCCAGACCGGGCGGTTGGTCCAGACCCGAACCTCTCGCACATCACCTAGGACTTCCGCGTTAATCCACTCCTTGACCAAACGAATGCCTTCGCCGGCATGACCCTGATTACCCATCTGCGTGCACACGCCGTTCAAACGAGCGAGCCGGAGCAATTCCCGCGCCTCTCCCACCGTGGGAGTAAGGGGCTTTTGGATATAAACATGCTTGCCCATCATGATCGCCATGTAGGCTGGCAAAAAATGCATGTGGTCCGGAGTGCTCACGCAAACCGCGTCAATCTGGTCATCCATCTCGACCAGCATCTTGCGGAAGTCCTTATACCGCTTCGCGTCGGGGTATTCCGCAAAGAGCTTCTTCACATTCGGCCGTTCCCAATCGATGTCACAGAACGCGACGATTTGTTCATCCTTATGCGCGACGATATCGCTGTAGCCTTTGCCACCGCAGCCAATCTGCGCGACCCTGATTTTTGCACCGGCAGCAATCGGACGGGGCTTGCGGGGAGCCTTGGCCAGGGTCGCGCACCCAGGGAGGCCCAACATGGCCGCAGCCAATGCCGAGAATGCAATAAAATCACGCCGAGTAAGGTTCTGTGCCATGGGGAATAGGGGGCCTGAGCGCACAATGCGCAGAACGAGTGCGCGCCGCGCGGGTTTCACGTGCAACAAAAATCTGCACGCAACTTTGAGAACGACCTCACAAAAGGGCGCGCGACAACGGATCCTATTTTCAGGATGGCGATCAAGCGCCTCGGCAGTAGCAGTTTTGAATGCAATTGACGAAGCTCTGGGCAGCGGCGCTGGAAGACTACACGATCGACCTCGCGTGGGCGCCCAAAGGAGATCAGCTCGCGGCCGCCAGCGCCGCGGGGCCGGTATCGCTTTTCGCGGCACAGAACGGAGCGAAACAATTTGAGCTCCCGGGGCACACTGATGGCGCGAACTGTCTGGCCTGGCAGCCAACGATCGAGCAATCCCCGGATGGGGCTCCTGTCACGAACCTACTCGCGACGGGAGGCCAGGACGGTTCGGTGAAGCTTTGGAACACCGCAAGCGGCCAACCCACCGGAACCGCCGTGCTCGGTTCGGCTTGGGTCGATCACATGGTGTGGCAAGCGCCTCGAGCAGTGTCCGGAACACACGCGCCGCGGCCCCCTCTCCTTTTCACCGCGGTGGGTCGTACTTTGGTGGCGATCCACCCCGACAGCTCCGTGGCCCACACGTTCAAGCCCGCGCCGAAAACGATCACCGCCCTCGCTGCGCAACCTGCTGGCGGGACAATCGCAGCAGCCTATTTCGGCGGCGTTGTCCTCTGGGACACGGATGACTTCATCGTCCAAAAGGAGTTTCCGTATGGAAATGGAATTCACGCATTGGCGTGGTCACCAGATAGCAAGTGGCTTGTTTCCGGAAATCAGGATCCATCCGTGCACCTCTGGATTCCCGAACAAGACATCGAGCTCCACATGAGCGGCTATGAAACCAAGGTGAAGGTACTATCCTTTGATCATACGTCACGCTGGCTCGCGACCGGCGGAGGGCGGGACGCGTGTATTTGGGATTGTTCAGGGGGTGGTCCGGAAGGTCGCGAGCCCGCCATGCTCCCTCACGACGCCGCAGTTTGTGCGGTGGCATTTCAGACGACGCACGGGTTGCTCGCCACGGCCGCCACCGACGGAACGGTGCAACTCTGGAGCCCCGAACGCCGGCAACCTTTACGTGCCACCATCAAGATGCCTGCTGCCGCAACAAAACTTACGTGGTCACCTGACGACGGTCGACTGGCGATCGGAACTGAAAAGGGGCACGTCTTTGTCCTCACTTGCGACTTATGACAGTTTACTCAACGCCGACGTTGAACCATTGACAGGGGAACGGGTTAAGGCTCACTCGTACTAGGCTTTCGATCGCTTTAACCCCACTACCCATGTCAGCGAAAAAAATCATTGCAGTTGTTGGAGCCACTGGCGCGCAAGGCGGCGGAATAATCCGGGCAATCCTGAACGATCCGTCCGGGGAGTTCTCGGCCCGCGCCATTACGCGCGACGTAAATTCCGAAAAAGCGCGCGCTCTCGCCCTACTGGGCGCTGAAGTCGTCGCCGGAGATGTCGATGACGAAGCGAGCTTGATGCGCGCCTTCGCCGGTGCGCACGGGGCGTACTGCGTCACATTTTTCTGGGCGCACTTTTCACCTGAGCGGGAAAAAGCCGAAGCTGCGGCAATGGCTCGAGCGGCCAAGGAGGCCGGCGTCTCCCACGTAATATGGTCGACGCTCGAGGATACTCGGGAACGTATTCCGCTCTCTGATCCGCGAATGCCAACCCTGCAGGGTACTTATAAAGTCCCGCATTTTGATGCGAAAGGCGAAGCCAATGCGGAGTTCACCCGACTCGGTGTCCCCACCACGTTTCTACTCACGTCATTTTATTGGGACAATTTGATCTATTTCGGGATGGGACCGAGGAGAGGTGAAGATGGGAAGCTCGTGTTTGCGCTTCCCATGGGAAATAAAAAGCTGCCGGGGATCGCGGCTGAAGATATTGGAAAGTGCGCATACGGTATATTTCAACGCGGCAAGGAAATGGTCGGTCGCACTGTGGGAATCGCCGGAGAACATCCCACCGGAACGCAAATGGCGGCAACGTTGAGCCGCGCGATCGGACAACCTGTCACTTATTATCCGGTACCCTTCGATGCCTATCGGAGCTTAGGCTTTCCCGGAGCAGATGACCTTGGAAACATGTTTCAATACAAACATGATTTCGAAGAGTCATTTTGCGGGGCACGCAACGTCGAGTTCTCGCGATCACTCAATTCGGAGCTACAGAGCTTTGAGGATTGGGTGAAGGCCAACATCAGTCGAATTCCGATTCCATAAGGCGGACGCAGGACGGTCAGGCGCGCCGGCGGTAATATGTCCGGCCGGCGTGCTCAAGGTGACATATCGATGGCAACCTACCAGGACGGAAGCAACCGGTCGTCGTTTTCACGGGGAACGGAGAGCGAAGAGCCTAAAAACGAAAAGGCCCGATACTTCGATTAGAAGTACCGGGCCATAAACCTGGCAACGACCTACTCTCGCGGGACCTAACGTCCGACTACCATTGGCTGCTCGGGGCTTAACGGCCGTGTTCGGGATGGGAACGGGTGGAACCCCCGGCATATAGTCACCAGGAAGGGGAGCCCGAGACCACGGAGTGGTTCGGGCAAGGGAGAAAAAATTCAGGAAAAGTGTAAGGAGGTAAGATAAACGCCTAGAACGTTATTAGCGAACAACTGCATAAACCGGAAAGGTCATTAGTACCAGTAAACTCAACAGGTTACCCTGCTTACATTTCTGGCCTATCAACCGGGTGGTCTACCCGGACCTTTCACCCCTTGCGGGGA
>JBBQEG010000134.1:0-12595 GCA_038320495.1 Opitutales bacterium
CCACCGTCGTTTTTTCCTCGCAGGATATTCTGCTCGTGCGCGGTTCGCCCGGAAATCGCCGTCGCTGGCTCGATTTAACTCTTTCCGCGATGGACGGAGTTTACCTGCGCGCCCTCCAGACGTTCACCCGCGCACTGGCCGAGCGTAACGCACTCTTGAAAACCGGCCGCGCGTCTTCCGCGGAGCTTGGCGCCTTTGAGCAAACCCTCGCCCCCGCCGCCGCGCAGTTGATCGGTCTGCGCACGGCCGCGCTCCTCGAACTCGGGGCCGCAATGCAGACCGCTTATGGGAAACTCACGGAGGGCGCGGAGCCGGCCGGGCTCGCCTATGAACCGAATTTCACCGATCCGTCCGCCGAGGCCTACCTCGCCCGTCTCGAATCGGGACGCGCCCGCGATGCGCAATTTCGCACCACGCTGTCCGGCCCGCACCGCGATGATTTTAGTTTCAAGGTAAAGGGCACCGAGGCGCGCGACTTCGCCTCTGAGGGCCAGCAGCGTTCGCTCGTCCTTGCCTTGCGATTGGCCCAGGCGGCGTGGTTTCGCACCCGCAGCGGGATTTGCCCCGTGCTCCTCGCCGATGATGTGCTCGGTGAACTCGATGCGGCGCGGCGGACTCGTTTTTGGGCGGCCATCGATCCGGAGTCGCAAGTGATCGCCACCGGCACACATCTGCCCGATGCCGAATTGGGCGAGTGGCAGGTGTTTGAAGTCACCGACGGCGGATTCACGGAGAAGCCTGTCGTATGATGGAATTTGATACGGGGCAATGGGTGCTGGCGGCGATAGCGGCGTTCATCGTGGGCTTTTCGAAGGCGGGGATCGGCGGCCTCGGCATGCTCGCCGTCGTCCTGTTTGCGCAGATACTTCCGGCCAAGCAGGCGACGGGAATGGTGCTACCGCTGCTCTGTTTCGGCGACATTCTCGCGGTGCTCGCGTATCGTCAGCACGCGAAATGGAAACACCTGTGGAGGCTTTTCCCCTGGACCGCCGCCGGCGTGTTGATCGGCTATTTCGCCCTGGGTCGACTCGGCGAACGGGAGGCACGCGTCTTGATTGCGGGGATTGTTCTCTCGTTGGTTGGCCTGCACCTGTTGCGTCGCCGACGCGCGGGAAACGAGACGGAGCACGGCAGCTGGTTCGCGCCTGCGATTGGTGTTCTGGCGGGATTCACCACGCTGGTCGCCAACGCGGCGGGCCCGCTGATGGCGGTCTATTTCCTGGCCATGCGTTTGCCCAAGATGGACTTCGTCGGCACGGGTGCCGTCTTCTTTCTCCTGATCAATCTCTTTAAGGTGCCGTTCATGGTGAATCTCGGTCTGATCAACGCCGAGAGCTTAGCCGTTAACCTGTGGCTCGTGCCCGTCGTACTGCTGGGCGGCTGGCTGGGTCGGAAGCTGGTCATGCGCATCGATCAGCGGGCGTTCGAAAACATCGCGCTCGCTCTCAGCGTGGTCGCCGGTTTGAAGCTTCTCTTCTGAACACAAAATGGGGCGCATGAACGTCAGGCAATTATGGGCGGCGAAGTTGGCCGGGAAACCGATCCCGACCGCGCTGGCCGTACCGCGCGCAGCGGCTGCCAGCCACCGCGAGTCATCGGAAGTGCGCGCTCGCACGCCTTTCGTCGGCGTCGTGCTGGGCATTGATCCTTCGCTGCGCGGCACCGGGTTGGCGCTGATTGAGTTTCGTCCGGGGCGGCCGCCGTTGTTGCTGCGCTGCCAAACCGTACGAGTCGCACCGAAACACGCGATGGCCGTGGCGCTCGGCGAGATTAGTCAGGCGGTTTCCGCTTTTTTAGAGAGCGGCGTGGCGCGGCACGTGGCGCTCGAACAGACGATCTATGTACAGAACTTTCAGACCGCGCAGATCCTCGGCGCCGCGCGCGGGGCGGCCATTGCGGCGGCGGCGGTGCGGCAACGCCCCGTGTTTGAGTATGCTCCGTTGCGCGTGAAACAGGCGATTGTGGGATCGGGCCGAGCGAGCAAGGAACAGCTGGCCCGCACCGTCATGGCTTTACTGGGACATCAACGCACGCTGGCACTGGATGAAGCCGACGCCGCGGGTGTGGCACTCTGTCACGCGTATACCTGGCGCGAATAACGAGCAGAAACTCGGCCGATGTGACACAGACATTCCTGTCTGTGATTCCCCGACCGACCGACAGGAATGTCTGTGCCACCGCATCGATCGACCGCGTGCCCTAGCCGAGCACGGTCTTCAGCAGCTTTCCCAGGTCGGCGACGCGGTAGGGCTTGGTCAGATACCCGCAGAATCCCTGCTCGAGGTAGCCCCGCGCCATATCCTCGTTGTCGTAGCCACTGGCAATGATGGCCCGAACGTCGGGATCGAGTTGCTTCAGCTCGTGAAAGCACTGCTCACCGCCCATTCCGCCGATCACCGTCAAGTCCATGATCACGGCGTCGTACGGGCGGCCAATGTTCAGGTAACGTTTATAGAGGGCGATGGCCGAGGCGCCGTCCTTGGCCAAGTCGCAATGATAATCCAAGCTTTCCAACATCGTGGCGGTCAGCGAACAGATCCGCGGATCGTCATCCATGAAGAGGATCCGGCCGGTGCCGAAGCGAAGGGACGCCGCGCGTCGCGCTTCCGGGTTAACCGCTTCGTTGGCTTGCGGGAGATAGATCGTGAAGACCGCGCCGACTCCAATCTGCGTATCCAGAGTAATCTGACCGCCGTGTTTGCGAACGATGGACAACACGGTCGCGAGCCCCAGCCCGGTGCCGTGTTTCTTGGTCGTGAAGAAAGGATCGAAGATCTTCTCCACATACTCCGGCGGGATGCCGTTGCCGTTATCGCGCACTTCGAACTCGACGTACTCGCCCGCCTCCAATCCCTGCACCTGATGCGCTTCGATCAAAGCGTTGCGAGCACTGATTTGTACCTGCGGCTGATGCGGCTCCGGTGGCATCGCTTGCAACGCGTTGACCATCAGATTCTGGAAGACCTGCAGCATCTGTCCGCGCTCGACCAGGACCGGCGCGGTGGTCTCGGCAACGGTGATCGTGATCTCGGCGCTGGAGGCCGCGGACGCAATTTTGGCTGAATCGTTGAGGATATCCTTAGGCGCGCAGACGGTGCGGGTTCCGCTGGAACTACCTTTGGCAAATGCGAGCAGTTGCTTCGTCAGCGCCTTGGCCGCGAGGCATGCCTGCTCGGCATCACCGAGGGCGGAGTAATCGCGATTGTCCCGTCCGAGGGACACCGCGCCAAGAATGGTGGTGAGAAGATTATTGAAGTCATGCGCGATGCCGCCAGCAAGCAGGCCGAGCGTTTCAAAGCGATTGGCGCGCACGAGTTCCTCGGGAGTGAGGGTCATTTCCTCCGGGTTGCGCAATACGATCACGACACCCACCGGCAATCCATCCGCGTTTCGCGCGGCGCGGGCAGACCACACCACGGGGAACGGCTCGCCGTCGATGGGAGCGAGGCAATCGTCACTGCAAAGCGGGAGCGTGGTGTCGGCCGCCAGCGCGCGGGCCACCGGATTTTCGCTCGGCCGTTGGGTCTGCCGATTGAGCAGGCGCAACACGTCGGGCACGGGGTGGCCCCGAATGGCGGCGGGGGCGAGTCGGAGTAATCGGGCCGAAGCGGCGTTGGCCAGCAGGATGACTCCCCGCGCATCCGTGACCACGATCGCTTCCGATAAAATATCCATGGCCACCGCGGTCAGCTGCGGTGAGGCCACTTCGCTCAGGTCTGAAAGATCCGAGGGCAGAGCCGCCACGAAACCCATCACGCGCAGCAACGCTCCCCGTCGCGTAAGGATTCGGTGGATACCAAGCAACGCCGGAACGGTGGAACCGTCACCGGCTCGCAGGCGCACCGGTTCAGTGAAGACACTTTCGCCGGGCGCCCGGGTTTGCAGCCAGCTTTCCAGATCTTCGCTCGCATCCTCCGGAAGAGCGTCCAGGAGCGGTTCGGAGGTGGCGGGCAGCGATTCCCCGCCATGCCCGAGCAGCCGGGCAAAGGCCGGGGAATACCAGCAAGGCCCACCGGCGAAATCGATTTCAAAGGCCGCCAGCGGACCGTCCTGCGTGAGGGCCTGCAGCCGGGCGTCATTCGCGATCAACGTATCCTCGATCTCTTTACGCTCGCTGATATCAAGGTGAAAGCCGACAACGCGCTCGAGTTCGCCATCGGCCGCGAGCGTTTGCACGCCGATGCAGTGGATCCAGATCCAGTGTCCGCTTCGGTGCCACATGCGAAACTCCACACTGAATGGCCGGGACGCGGCAATTCCGGTCGAGGCCAGTTTTCGGGCGACCTTGTCGGGTGCAGCGGCGGAGTCCTCGGGATGAATCAGCTGTCTCCAGGTTTCAATTACGTCCGGAAGTTCGGACGGAGCGTAACCGAGCAGGCGCTTCCAGGCCGGGGAAAATTCCACGCGGCCAATTTTCAGATTGAGATCGAAGAACCCGGCTGCGGCTTTCTCCGTCAGGATGGCCCAAGCGGGCTGGTGCGGACTTGTCTCGGTTGAACTCGCCGGTGCCGGTCGCGCGGGCTGGAGCGTGGCGATGTAACCGCCGGGTTCACCGGACTGCCGTTCGAGCCGCACCTGAAGTTCGGAAGGAACACCGGGGCGCGGGTGAGAGGCGAGGACGAGATCGCGATCGAGATCATTGGCGAGGGCCAGCCACGCGTTCTCGAGAAAATCGGGGTCAGTGGAAACCACTTCGAACGCGAACAACGACGCGTAGCGTTCGCCCACGAGCTCATGACCGGCGGACTGCCAGAGGCGGCGGGCGGACGTATTCGCTCCGGTGATGCGGCCGGCCTCGTCCAGCACGAGGACGGCGCAAAAATTCAACGGCGTCGCCGTTGTTGGGGCGGACGAAATCGTAGGCGGCGTCGCGGGATCAATCACACGTGGGAATCAGTGAGCCATCGCTGTACGCGTTTGGCGAGAAAATCGATGTACGGAGGCTGGTCGTTGAGGCAGGGAATTTGTTCAAAGGTCGCGCCGCCGGCTTCCATAAACGTCTCTTTGCCCTCGCCACTGATTTCTTCGATGGTTTCGAGACAGTCCGCGACAAATGCGGGACATAAGACGAGCAGGTTTTTTTTGCCCTCGGCGGGCAGCCGTTCGAGTTCGTAATCTGTGTACGGTTTGAGCCAGGGTTCGCCGACCAAACGGGATTGAAAGGAGATGGAGAAACGTTCGGCTGGGATGCCGGCGCGGGCCACGAGCAGCCGTGTAGTGGCGAGACATTGCGCTTTATAACACGTGGCGTGGACGGGTGAACAGGTGTTGCAGCAGTCGTTCACCGTCAGGCAGTGGGCGTGCGAGGGATCGCCCTTGCGCAGGTGCCGTTCCGGAATGCCGTGAAAACTGAACAGCACGTAATCGTGCGGCTTTTTCAAATACGGAGCCGTGACCGCATAAAGCGCCTCGATGTAATCTGCGTCTTGGAAGAACGGCTGGATCGAGGTGACACGCAGCTTCGGGGCCTGCTCTTCGGCCTCCTCGTAGACCTTCACCACCACGGTTTCCCACGAGGACATGGCGTAGTGCGGGTATTGGGGGAAGAGGAGCAGTTCCTCGACGCCGTCGGCGACAATTTTGGCGATGACCGACGCGATGGACGGATTGCCGTATCGCATTGCCAAATACACGGGAGTGCTGGGACCGAGGCTCGCGGCGAGCTTCTGCTGTACGCTCTTCGACGTGACGATCAGCGGGGAGCCATCCTTCGTCCAGACCTGTTCATAGGCGTGGGCCGATTTGGGGGCGCGGCGCGGAATGATGATGCCGTTGAACAGCATCGATCGAAACGGCTGGGGCGGTCTGTCGATGACCCGTTCGTCGCCCAGGAATTCCTCCAAGTAGCGGCGGACGTCCGGTACTGAAGCGGATTCGGGCGACCCCAGATTGACGAGAAGAACGGCGCGTTTCGGCATGGATCCTGAATTCGTCGGATTTTTCCCCGGAAGTCAAATGGGGGGAGCGCGGAATTTATGAGCCAAATGGACGGACAAGGATAAGGATTATCGTCTGGCGTAGGTCCTTGCGATCTGGCGCTGAAAGAGCTGCTGAAGAAGATGGTGGTGGTGGTGCGATTGCTGGGTTCCATGGGTAAGTTTCCCGACGTGATCACCAATGAGGAATTGGAAGCCGCCGAAAAACGCCATCTCGTCCTTGCGCGCCGTCATTGATACATCGATTTGTTGAACTCGCCGATTTTGGGGTCGGCGTAGCGTATGGTCCAATTACGTTTCGGAGTCGCGCTCGACTTGGGCCTCTGGTGCGTCGTCGTTCACTACAGGCCGCGAAAGAGATTAAGCCCGGTGGGACGGGATGACGTCGGCTACGTTGCCGATGATCGGAAAGCACAGCCGGGAATGTCTGTTTCACTCCCGCATGCGGCGGGATCGAAAGGCGGCCTCACGCCAGGCCGCCGCAGAATTTCAACTGCGCGATCAGGCGGTGGACGTTTTCCGGGGCGATGCGGTCGGTGATCACCGAGCGCGGGAAGTTCGGCTCGATGTCGAGGCGCACGCCGGCCTCGGTTCCGGGACGCACAAAGTCTTCCACAAAATCCATGCCGCCGCGTGGGCGCATCCATTTCCAGTAAGGATCCGGGTTCTCCGACTCGATCACGATCTCCGCATGCAGAAACACATGGCAGTACAGCGTGAGATCGCGAAACGAAGAAAACCAGGTTGGTGGCGTCACCAGTTGGTCTCGAATGATGAGTGACATCGCTCGTGCGTTGGTTGCAGGTTTACTGCCATATCGACCCGTGAAAGAAAATTTTGAGCCACGGATTTCGCCTTCGTCCGAAAAGTTAAAGTGATGGGGAGGATGCGAAATTGTTCTTTTGTCCAAGGGACCGGAACTGCCAACGTGGACTCTTTTCAACATGACCACTCCGCGCAAACCCGTCCTCCTCGTCATCCGTGATGGTTGGGGTAAGAACCCTGATGCCTCGCTCGATTCGACCAATGCGGTCGCCCTGGCGCAAAAGCCGTGCGATGACCGGCTGCACGCGACGTATCCACATACCTTGGTCAGAGCGTCCGGACTCGACGTCGGTCTGCCCGACGGCGTCATGGGCAACAGCGAAGTGGGGCACGAGAACATCGGCGCCGGCCGGATCGTGGATCAGGAACTCGTGCGGTTGAATAAGCTCTTTTCCGAAAAGCGCCTCGTCTCCAATTCGGTATGGCGCGCCGCCATCGAGCGTGTGAAGAGCCGTCCCGGCGCACGGTTGCAGCTCATGGGCATCGTCAGCGATGCCGGGGTCCACGGCATGCTCGAGCACCTCTACGGAATCCTGCGGCAGGCCAAGGAAGACGGGCTCAGTCCCAATCAGGTTTTCATTCACGCTTTCACCGACGGCCGCGACACGCCGCCGTCGAGCGGGCTCAACTATGTGCAGCAGGTCGATGCGCAGTGCCGCGCCATCGGAATTGGCGCGATCGCGAGTGTCTGCGGACGCTTTTGGGCAATGGATCGCGATAACCGGTGGGAGCGCGTGCAGAAGGCCTATTTCATGCTCACCGGGCAGAAGGCCGAGGCAACGGCGCCGAATGCGGTTGCGGCGGTCCAGGCGTATTACGATCACCCGTTGAATAACTCGCAAAAAGGCGATGAGTTCATCCCGGCAACCTGGATTGTGGACGCGGACGGGAAACCGCTCGCGACAATTCGCGATGGCGATGCGGTCCTCTTCTATAATTACCGCGGCGATCGTCCGCGCGAACTCACCCGCGCGTTCGTGATGGATGGGTTCGCCGAGTTCGACCGCGGCGCCAAGCTCGATCTTTATTTCGCCACCATGACGGAGTACGAACGGGGACTTCCGGTGAACGTGATTTCGCCCAAGCCCGAAGCGTTGAAAAACATCCTTGGCCAGGTCGTCAGCGAAGCTGGCATCGCGCAGTTCCGGTGTGCCGAGACGGAGAAGAATCCGCACGTGACGTTCTTCTTTAATAACTATCGGAAGGATCCGTTCTCCGGGGAAGATCGCGCGTGCCCAGCGAGCCCCAAGGTGCCGACCTACGACCTTCAGCCGGAGATGTCCGCCGCGGAGGTGACGAAGGCGGCGCGCGAGGCGATCGCGAGCGGCAAGTACGGGCTCGTGGTGGTGAACTTCGCGAATCCCGATATGGTCGGGCACACCGGTTCGCTGTCGGCGACGGTCAAGGCCGTGGAAGTGACGGACCGCGGAGTCGGTGAACTGCTGGCCGAGCTTGAGAAGGTAAGCGGTCGGGCTGTGATCTGCGCGGACCACGGCAATGCGGAGCAGATGTGGGATCCGACGGTGAGCGGTCCGCATACCGCGCATACGCTCAATGTCGTCGAAGTGTTTATTGTGGGCGAACGATTCGCCGCCGGGAAGACACAGCTCCGCAGTGGCGGCCGGCTGGCGGATATCGCGCCGACGGTGCTCGCGCTGATGGGATTGCCCAAGCCGACGGAGATGACGGGCGAGAGCCTGATTGTCGCCTGAACGGGGAATTTTACACTGCTCCGAAAAAATACGGCAAACTGTATTTCGTCTGTCATTGCGAGAGGCGCAGCGACGAAGCAATCCATCTGGCATGGATTGCCAGGCCCTCGTTCCTCCGGCTCGCTGACGAACGAGGGGCGGTGTATCCTATTACCGGATGCACGCCATTTGCTAGATTACCGGATAGCGTGTGCCGAGACGGCCAGCAAACGCCCCTAAGTCTTCGTCGGTCGTCCGCACCG
This sequence comes from Opitutales bacterium, assembly GCA_038320495.1. Lineage (GTDB taxonomy): Bacteria > Verrucomicrobiota > Verrucomicrobiia > Opitutales > Opitutaceae > ER46. Next base: position 8,716 of record JBBQEG010000134.1, read on the forward strand.
GAAGGGTCGGAGGTTTCATCTGGCTCGGTGACCACGTCCCGGTGGAATTGGTTCTGCCGAGGCCGGGTGGGGTGAAGAGCTCCACCCCGATGTGTTCGCCGAGTTTCCGATAGCTTTCCCATTGGGCTTCGTCGAAGTATTGATCGGACGTCGGCTCCTGGGGAAACGCGGGACGAGTCCGCTGGTATTGGATCACGTCCAGCGCTTCATCGCCCATCAGGCTTGGCTTGATCATCAAAAGCCACGAGAACCCGTCCGTGTCCAAATAGTGGATGCGGGCGAGGACCGCATGGCGCGCAGCGTAGCGCGGGGGCGGGGGTGATTCATCGTCGTCGCGTTTAGTCGCCAGAGCCGGAAAGTCCTCGGGCGTACCGATGACTTGGAGCAAGGCGGGATGAACGAGCTCCTCCAGCGTGGGCATGGGGCTCGTTACGCCGGGCTCGTCCATGGCCTCATTGCCGTGGCGTACGATCTGGATCTCGGCGTCAAAGTCGGTCCGCGCTTTGCGAATCAAGTTCGCGAGGTCATCGAATTGATATAGCGGGTCCTGGCCGGAGTCGACGCACACGATCAGCGGCACGCGGCGGCGGATGAGTTCGTAACAGCCGGTGTTTTCAAAGTGACCGCCATCGGAGAGATACCAATGGCGACGGGCGGGCCCGTGAAATCGCGCGAAGAACTCATTCACAAGGCAGCTTTGCACGGGCAGAACGGCGGCGATGAGACGGCTGGTGAGTTCGATAAAATTGGGTCCGCCGCCGGGTCGGGTTCGTCGCAATGGAGCGATGCCGCTGTTCCACCAATAGCCGAGCCGGACATTGGCCAAACCGAGCAGCAAGCTGAGTCCCAGATTGGTATTGGCGCCGGTGCCGGTGGTGAACGCGGCGCCCGAGATTGCCACCCAGCGACCGAGCGACAGCGCCTCGATGCGCGGATGCGTCGTCGGGTCGCGTTTAATTACGACTCCGGCCCAAGGTACCTGAGATTCGGCGCCGTTGGGCCGGGTCGCGGTTTCGGGTAGAATGGGAATCATCTCCCGCGTGCGATTGTCCCAGAGCGCGTGGAGAATCGAGGGTCGCTTGGCGAGCGGATCGACCTTCGCCCAGAGCGCATGAGCGTCGGTACCGACGGAGATCCCGCACGGACCGACGGCCATGGCGAGGCCTTTGCGGTCGCGACGCTCCATCTGCGTGCGGGCGGAAATGGTTTCGTTGACCGTGACGTTGATCAGATGCAGCGGACCGCCCTGGCGGTGGGGCTCGTAGGTATCGAGCGGGACTTCATCACCTGGGATCAGGTCCGTCATGTTGTGATTGGCGTGGCGACGCCGGATCGGATTGGTGGCGCCGAGGTAGGCCCGGGCGAGACGCGCGGCGTACATCTGCTGCATCGAAGACAAGTTCACGAAACCGAAACTACGGCTGAACACCCACGATAAGACGAAAGCGATCGCGACGGCGATAGAGAGCGGCAAATCACCGGACATGAGCCGAAAGCCTTCGAAGCCCCACACCAAACCCCACTGCCACGCGAAACCGAAAGCGACGACGGACAGCCCGCAAAGAATCAGCGCGAGCCAGAGAAACGCGAGGCCGAGCGCGACGACATCGAAGGTGATTCGAATGCGTTTTTGTCCGAGGAAACGCTCCAGGTAAACCACGAGCTTTGCGGCGATCCCGTAGAGCCCGAAGCCCGCGCCGGTCAGGCCAGCCCAGACGGCGGGAAACTCAAAGTTGTTGGCCGCCCAGCGCAGGTACGCGGTCTGGCCAACCGAATCCAGCAACGCGAAAAGGAATAGTGCGACGGAGGAGGCGAGACCCACCATGAATCCGCGCGTCAGGATCACCTGTGAACGCGTGGAAAACTCGGCGTTGGTCATGGCGCGGGCGCTGGGGCGAAAAACGCCGAGTACAACCCGGGCGGTGGCGACCAGGGGAACCAACTGCGTCGACCAATAGACCAGTGCCGTCGGCACCATGATCAGGACGAACGGAATGGCGGGTAGAATCATCCATGGGCTCCACCAGAGATCGAGCATCGGGCGATCCCAAAAGAACCGTTCGATCGGAGCCCACCAGACATTGAGCAGGGGTTGAGTGCTGAGGCCCGCCCGGACCAGGACGCCGAGACCGATGACGAGAAACGCAAAAGTGAGAATGACGGCGTGCAAGCTGGTCCAATTGCGCAACGCGACCGCTGCGGTGAGCCAGTTATCGCCCGAGCCATTGGGGGAAAGGAAGCGACCATTTTCGCGCAGCCAGCAAACGGACCAGGAGTGATGGTCGGCCAGTTCGCGCTCGACCTCGTCGGCGTTGGCGCGCTCGCGGGAGAACGCCGTGCCGAGGAAGCTGCCGAAGTAGCCGCCGCCCGAAACGGTCGAGAGGTAGTCGATCCGGCGAATCAACTTCTGGCGGGCGAGCGCTTGAAACAGTCCGAGGCAAAAGGTGGCGCTGCGAATGCCGCCCCCGGAGAGGGCGAAACCGACGACCGGGGCGTCGGGTGTGGTGCCATTGCGCGTGCGACGCTCGAGGATGGCGGCCTCTTCGGCGCGTTTCAGCTCCGCGGGATAATCCGGGTTGCGGGCGGGAGAGGATGGGAGAGACGGCGGCATGGGGCGGTGGAGCGGAGACGGCGCGCGAGGAAGAGACGCTAGACTTGTCGGGGAGGGCGGACCCGGGGAGTGGTCCGGTTCTTTCGCAAAATTGCGCGTGGGGTGGGGCGTGCTGTGATTAACCTAGTCGACGAGTCAGTGCCGAAAAGATCGATGGTACGATGTACGGCGGTGGCACAACGGGGCGGATCGTTGCAATTCGGAAGCAAAAGCAACCTATAAACGTCGGTGAATTTTGCGAGAATTATTGCCGGCAAAATCGTGTAATCGTCTGGTGCATAGATCTGGGGGAGCGCTTGAGTCCAGCTTGAGAGTTCGGGCGTGTAGATAGCATTCAGCGGGCGAAGCGTTTGAGTGCGGCAGAAACGCTGGCTTCCGTCTGGCGAAAGCGGATCGGCCTTGGTGGAACGCGGTTGTACTTACGGTGAGAAGGGGTGGTGGAACTCACATGCTCGGCATCCTTGGGATTCTGCGGCGCGGTGAGGTGGGGCAGAAAATTGCGGCGTTTTCCACGTCGCGGAATTTCTAGTTTGCGCTCGCCGAACGCGGACCGCTTAGTTGCGAACTCTTTTGCTCATGAAGCGCACCCATCATTGTGCCCAACTCTCAGTACCTGACCTCGACACGACGGTGTCATTGGCCGGATGGGTCGATACCATCCGTGACCAAGGCGGGATCATCTTTGTGGACCTGCGCGACCGCCGCGGGATCACGCAGATCAAACTCGAGCCGCACGACGACTCGAAGTTGGCGGAGCAACTCAAGCACCTGAAGCCCGAGTCCGTCATCGGAATCACCGGCCAGGTGGTGCGCCGCCCGGAAGGCACCGAGAACAAGAATCTGCCCACGGGGCAGGTCGAAGTCGTGGCCAGTGCGCTCGAGATTTATAATATCTCGGAAACCCCGCCGTTCCCGCTCGACGATATCGGCGGCGACAAGGTCAACGAAGACCTGCGCCTCACCTACCGTTACTTGGATCTGCGTCGTCCCAAGATGCGCCGCAACCTGCAGCTGCGGCATCGCGCGGCCAAATCGATCCGCGATTACTTTGACGCGAACGACTTCATTGAAGTTGAAACGCCGGCTCTCTTCAAGAGCACGCCGGAGGGCGCTCGCGAGTACCTTGTACCCTCGCGCATTCATCCGGGCGAGTTCTATGCTCTGTCGCAGTCGCCCCAGCAGTTTAAACAAATCCTCATGGTCGCGGGCGTGGAGCGGTACTTTCAGCTCGCGCGCTGCTTTCGCGACGAAGATCTGCGCGCCGACCGG
>JBBQEG010000135.1:0-12560 GCA_038320495.1 Opitutales bacterium
CACCTTGACTGGAATTGAAATAACTCCCGCTCGCACCGGGGTGGAGCGCGATTGCGCGAAGGTGATAGTAGGGCTCGCTGCCGGTTGGGGCCAGATCCGTAAAGCGCGTCTCTGTTGCGAGGCTCGAACTCACGCGCTCAAACGGCCCGTCGGCCGCCGCAGGGCGATAAACATGATATCCTGCGATGGCGTCCGTCGAGGGACTCCAGGTTATAATGACGGCGTTGATGCTCTCCTGAATCGTAGCCTGGCGAGCGGCGCGAGGGCATGCAGGCGCAGCGTCGGATCTCCGAGTAATGCAATGTGTACGCCGCATAGTTGGCGCCGCACTTGGTTTTGATATAAGCCGGTGTTGTTCTGGCTCACCGGGATGCCGTGGCCGATCGTCTCCCCGATTCCCATGTGATGATAGAAATGATGCGGGCGCCCCGACCACGAAGCCGTTAATCCATACTCTGGAGCAGTGAGCGCCGCCCGCATGATGTTGTCGGATTTCGACCAATCTCCCAGCCAGCTGCCGAAAAAATATAGAAGGTTCCTTTTGCCCCGAACTCTATAAAGTCACTGGTCCATGCGTCTCCTTTGGCTCCAACGTGTTGGTCTTCGAAACTTCTGCTGAGCGGATCGACCAAAACAATGTCGCATATGCGACATTGTTTTGGTCGGTCCGCCCATTTCGCAGCGAGCGCGGTTTTGTTCGTCGTGGGTGCGGCGCAATCGGATCGGCGTTTCCGCGCGGACCGCACTCGCTTCCTGGCTGTTTTGCAGCGCCTCGGCCGGATTGACAGCCCTGCTCCGAATCAGGAGGGCCAGCGTGCCGCTCGGTACAGGAGGCCGGCAAGGCTCGGGTCGAGCCGGAGGCGGATTTTGCCCTGCCAGTGCGTCGAGGCAATCATGCCGCGCCCATCTTCCGTTTCGCCGAGTGGCCCCGTCATTTGTCGTCGGCCCGTTTCATGTCGCATATGCGACATAAAACGGGTCGCTGGCAAATTGGACGCAATGAGACGGGGTGGGTCAAACCAGCTGGTTTTGAATCGCGTAATGCGTGAGCTCGGCGTTGTTCGACATGCTCATTTTTTCGAGAATGCGCATGCGATAGGTGCTGATTGTTTTCACGCTAAGGTTCAGTTCCTTGGCGATCGCCGTTGGTGTTTTGCCGGATGCAATCTGGCGCAAGACGAGAAACTCACGGTCGGAGAGTCGCTCATGCGGAGGCGTTTGAACGTCGACGGACAAATAGGAAGCCATCTTCTCTCCGAGCGTCGGGCTGACGTAGCGTCCGCCGGCGATGACTTTTTTGACTGCTCCGACGAGTTCGTTGGGCGCGCTTTCTTTCGTCATGTATCCAGACGCGCCGATCTTCAACAGGCGAACGGCGAATTGGTCCTCGGGGTGCATGCTCAGGACAAGCACCGGAAGTTTAGGACGGGACTTTTTGATCTCCTTCAAAACCTCCAACCCACTCCGGCCGGGCATCGTGATATCGAGCACGATCACATCCCAGTTCTCTTTCCAAACCCGTTCGATGGCTTCCTGCGCGCTGGCGGCTTCCCCAAATTCCGCGCGGGTGAAGGCTTCCGCCAGGATCTGTTTCAAGCCCTGCCGCACAACCGCATGATCGTCAGTGATGAGGATTTTCATGCGGAGCAGGGGACGGGAAGTGAACCGGGAACATGAGTCGTAGACCGCGGATCCGTCCTCCCGTTTCAATAAGCTGTTTGCTTCGCGATGCGATTGAGGGGCACGCGCAACGTGACGGTCGTACCGCGGCCGGGCGTCCCTTGAAGAACCAGTTCCCCCCCGATCAACCGCGCGCGCTCTCTCATGCCAACCAAGCCGATCGAGCGCGTGTTCGCGATCTCCTCTTCAGAAATGCCTCGTCCGTTGTCTTTTACGATCAGCACCAGACTGTCACTCTCTTCAGCAAACGAGACCTCCACCCGAGTCGCCTTCGCGTGCCGGATCACATTGGTCAAAGTCTCCTGGAAGATGCGAAAAACGCCGGTGGAAAACTGCTGGTCCCAGAGCGTGTCCGCCACGGTCGTGGTGACGACACAAGGAATGCCCGTGCGTGACTGGAATTCGTTCGCCTGCCACTCGAGCGCGGCGATCAGCCCGAGGCTGTCGAGAATCCCCGGCCGGAGTTCGGTCGCGATACGCCGCACGGTCTGAATGGTCTCGTCGATGTGATCGGTCATCGTCTTGATCTTCTGCTGCACGGGCTCGCGATTGCGGGCGGCCAGTTTGGTGGCGAGCCAGGAGAGATCCAGTTTCAGTCCGGTGAGCGCCTGGCCGAGTTCATCGTGAACCTCGCGTGCGATCCGCGTGCGCTCCTCTTCGCGGACGTATTGAAGATAGTTGGACAACGCGCGCAGCTGATCGAGGGACTTGCGCAGTTTGTCTTCGGCGCGCTGACGTTCCCGGCGGTCCGCCGACTCGCGCAAGGCGCGGTGCACCGCTGGCCCCAGCCGGCCGAGCCGCGTTTTTAAAACATAGTCGGTGGCGCCGTTTTTTAGAGTCTCGATGGCGACCTCTTCGCCCATTGTACCGGTGACGAAGATGAACGGGATATTCGGCATCTTGTCCTTCGCAATGGCGAGCGCGGCATAGCCGTCGAACGAGGGCAACGCGTAGTCGGAAAGAATCATATCCGGCGGGTGCTGCTCGAGTTGTTCGATGTACCCGTCGCGCGTTTCCACTCGGGTAAGGTTGAAGCCGAGCCCGCTCTCGCGCAGGAAGTGCTCCACCAGTTCGGCATGCGGCGCGTTGTCTTCGAGCAGCAGAATGCGCAACTCGGTGGGCGGCGCAGGCGGCTCGGGACTTGCCTGCGACGTGGGAGGAGCGGCCACAGGAGTGCGATCTGCCGGTGGAGACAATTGCCGCCCTTGATCACTCATGGGGCGGAGGAGCATCAATCGGCGCACGGTGCTCGTGCGGCGGCGGATGATTGATTTCGAGCCAGAACGTTTCCAAGTGCTGCAACACGTACGCGAACCGTCGAAACTCAACCGGCTTGACCACATACGCGTTGGCGCCGAGCAGGTAGCTTTGCCGAACGTCGCGCTCGTCTTGCGACGAAGTGAGCATGATCACCGGAATCGACTTCAGCTGCTCATCGCCTTTCACCTGGCGAAGGACTTCGAGGCCGTTGATCTTCGGCATCTTCACGTCGAGGAGCACCATCGATGGGCTTCCGGGCTCCCGGTGCTCAAATTGGTGACGCGAATACAGAAAGTCCAATGCTTCGACACCATCGCGCACATGCACCACGTGCGGTGCCGGGGTGTGCGTTGCGAGGGTGTGCAGCACCAGCTCCGCGACTACCGGATCGTCTTCCGCCAGCAGGATGAATTTTCCTGACAAGCTCATGGGGCTTCAGTGATGACTGGCATGGTGAAGTAAAACGTGGCGCCTTCGTTGACCACTCCTTCGGCCCAAGTCCGCCCGCCATGGCGCTGGATGATGCGCCGAATATTCGCAAGCCCGATGCCGGTCCCTTCAAACTCGCTGGCGGAATGCAGGCGTTGAAACACTCCGAATAGCTTCGAGTAATATTTCATTTCGAATCCAGCTCCGTTGTCGCGCACCGCAACAATGTGCTCCTTGTCCGTCGTTTCCACGGATAATTCGATCCGGGCTTCCGCGCGATTGCGGGTGTATTTTACAGAGTTGGACAGAAGGTTGAAGATCGCTTGGCGGAGAAGGAACGGATCACCGAACACGTCGGGCAACTCGGGCACAATCCACGAGACGGTTCGGCCTTGCATCTGCGCCTGCAGATCTCGCCGGACTTCGCGGACCGTATCCCCGATATTGAAACGCACCTTGTGCAGTTCGGCTCGCCCGATGCGCGAGAACGTCAGGAGGTCTGCGATCATGCGCCCCATGTTTTCCGTTGAATTGCAGATCGTTTGGAGGTGCCGACTGCTCTTCTCGTCCAGCGTCGATCCCAAGTCGTTCCTTAACATGTCCACGAAACCCGCGATGTGAATCAATGGCGCCCGGAGGTCGTGGGAAATTGAATACGAAAACGCTTCCATTTCATGGTACGCCGCCTGCAGTTCGGCGGTGCGCTCCTCTACGCGGGCCTCGAGTTCTGTGTTCAGCCGGCGGATCTCGTCTTCCGCGTGCTTGCGCGTGGTGACGTCGCGCGCGATCGCGGAAAATCCCGTGAGTTTTTCGCTCTCATCCCGTAATGCCGTGATGACGAAACTTGCCCAATAATGTGCTCCGTCTTTGCGCACGAGCCAGCGTTCATCGTGAAAATGTCCCTCGGCCGTGGCAACCGCGAGCGCCTGGTCGGGCTTCTTCCGCTCCACATCCTCCGTCGTGTAGAATCGATGAAAGCGGCGTCCGATAATTTCCTGCGCCCGGTAGCCTTCGATGCGTTCCGCGCCGACGTTCCAGGTCGTGATCCGACCATGCGTGTCGAGCATGTAGATCGCGTAATCTTCCACCCCTTCAACCAGGAGGCGAAAGCGCTCCTCACTCTTGCGCAGAGCTTCCTCGGTGCGCCGTCGGTCGGTAATGTCGCGGATAAAGCTGGTGAACACCGGAGGGCCATCCTCCCCGGGGATCTTTGTCACCGTAAGTTCCACGGGAAACTCGGCACCGTTCGCCCGCATCGCCATGACTTCAACGCGATGTCCGAGCATCCGGCCTCGACCGGATTGGAGGAATCGGGCAAGGCCTTTGCGACGGATTTCCAGGTTTGATGGGGGCACGATCAGCTCGGCCATGTCACGGCCCATCGCGAGCTCCCGACTGTATCCAAAAATCCGTTCGGCGGCCGGATTCCAATCGATCACCTTGTTCTCGCTGTCGATCGATACGATCGCGTCCAAGGCGGTTTCCAACACGGCGGCCTTGCGCGATTCGCTGCGGCGCAGGGCTTCATCGGCCGCCTTGCGATCGGTGATGTCGCGGATAAACGCGGTGAACGCCGGCGGCGCGCTTGCAGGAATCTGGGTCAACGCGAGTTCGATCGGGAACTGCTCATCCGTGGCTCGCCGCGCCAGAATCTCAATCGGCCGGCCGATGAGGCTGCCGACCCCCGTCATGAGGTAATCCGCCAGCCCAGGCAGATATTTCTCAGCCGTCGCCGCGGGGACAATCAGCGAGTCGAGCCGGTGCCCCAGGGCTTGATCACGGGTGTAGCCGAAAATTCGCTCCGCCGCCGCATTCCATTCGCGAACGACGCCGTGATGGTCGATCGAAACGATCGCATCAAGGGAGGTTTCCAGGATGGCGGCCTTGCGCGCTTCGCTCTCGCGCAGAGCTACCGCTGTGGCTCGTGCGGCAGTTACGTCGTGGAGCATCACCTGCACCGCGGGAATGCCCTCGAACGTGATTGTATTCAGAGCTATCTCGACCATCGCCTGCGTTCCATCGGAGCGCAGGAGGGTGGCCTCGACGAATGCGGATGGATTCCTCCCAGTTGGATCCACCGCAGCGGTATCCACCGTAGCCGGTTCCGCCGCAACTTTCTTGTGACCCACATCGGTCTCGGCGAGACGCCGTTCGAGGGATTCGCGGGCGCCCGGCTGGATGAACTCCAGCAATGATCGTCCGAGGACTTCCCCAACCGCTGCGGCCCCGAGGAGTTTTCCTCCGGCCGTATTTATAAAAGAAATACGCCCGTGCGTGAGGACCAGCAACCCTTCGGGGCTCAACTCGACAAGTCGTCGGTAACGTTCCTCGCTCTTCCGCAGCGACTCTTGATAGCGCATGCGTTCGGTCACGTCGCGTGTCACCTGCGTGAAACCTTTGAGGAGCCCGCTCTCGTCGCGCAGACTGCGGATATCCACGTGCGCCCAGAACGGGCTTTGGCCCTTTCCCAATCGCCAGCCGTCGCCCTCGAAGCGATTAGCGGTCGTGGCGATTTGCAGATCCAGTTCGGGGCGCCCTTGCGCACGGTCTTCCTGACGGTAAAAGCGGCTGAAGTGTTGGCCCATGACCTCGCTAGCGGAGCAGCCCAGCACGAGTTCGGCGCCGGCATTCCAACTCGAAATGAGGCCCTTCGGGTCGAGCATACATAGAGCGTAGTCCTTGACCCCGCTGATCAGCAGACGGAAGCGTTCCTCACTTTCGCGCAGTTCCCGCTCGGCTTGTTTCCGCTTGGATCGCTCGTGCGCCAGGTGCAGTGCGCGTTGCACGGCGGGCACGAGATTCGACATTCGGGATTTCAAAACGTAGTCGGTCGCTCCGACCTGCAGCGAATTGATAGCCAACTCCTCACCCATGGATCCGGTGACAAAGATAAACGGGATATCGGGATAGTGCTCTCGGGCAAGGGCGAGGGCGGTGAATCCGTCGAACTCCGGAAGCCCGTGGTCAGACAGGATTATATCCGGCGGCTGTTGCCTGAGTTCGTGCAGAAATTCGTCACGTGTGGCGACGAGTGCCGCCGAGAATGCGAGTCCGCCGGAGCGCAGCTCGTGATTTATCAAAACCACGTCGGCTGCGACGTCTTCAATCAATAGAATACGGATTTCCTTCTTCACTTAAGAAAATAACTGGGGGAAAGGTGGTTGATGCGCAGCCGGGGCCAGAATAGACCTATTCAGGTGGATACATATAGTAGGTCCAGACCGTAAACGAAGGTGGGAGTGCCCCTCCCGGCAGGGCGTTACGGATCGAGGCGGCGGCGTAACCATCGCCGGTGTAACGTTTATACAGGCGCCGCGGCTCCTGCGCGAGACGGTAGAACCTCTCGGTGCCCGTACGGCGCATCCAGCTGGGAGCGCGTTTTTTCCTGCCGACCAGAAAATCCAGCGTCGCCCCGACGCCAATGGTGACGGGCACCCCCAACGCTCGGTGGTGCATGGCGATCCATTTTTCCTGTTTCGGACAGCCCAAGGAGACGAGGAGGATGGTGGGCCCCGCCGCCGGGACGTGACGAAGGATTTCGTCGTGGTTCATCTTGAGCAGGGCCGAGAAAGGTGGCGCATAATGGCCAGCGACCTGGAGAAATGGATACTGCTGCTGAACGCGTGCAGCGGCCGCGGCAGCGACGCCGTCCGCGGCGCCGAGCAGAGAGACCCGATGTCCTTTTTCTGCGGCTGATTGGAGCAACGCCGGAGCCAGATCGGAACCGGCCACGCGTTCGGTCAGGGGTTTGCCGAGCCAGCGGGTGGCTCCCTCGGTCGGCATGATGTCCATCGTCAGTCCGCCCAGAGTCCAGCGGCAGAGCGGCGCATTTTCGCGGGTGTCATGCTCGAACCCGAGACGCCGAAGCCGCGCCTCTACGTCCGAATACCGGTCCGAAGTTGCGACCTCCATGATGATATCGACGACATCAGTTGGGCGGGCGGGAGACAGTTCGGGATGATCCACCAGAAAAATACGTTATTCGCGAATAGTGCTTAAAGCCAAGACTAACCTCTTCGACGCGGTTGCCCGGAATGGGGCTCGAACAGTAAGCGCAGGCGCTCGTAAAGCGGTCGCAAGTCTTGCGGGTAGGCCTTCTCCTCCAGCGACAATTATCTCCCGCCGCAGGCCGCAAACGCAGGGCTGGAAACTCGTCAGCTCTGACTACTGCGCGGAGGAGAAGCACCTCAATCTGGCGAAGGTGGGTGCGCGGCTGGAAGCGGCTCGCGCCGCAGATGCGCTTCGTGCAGGCGAGCGTCGCGCTCGACACGCCGCTCGTCTTCCCGCTGCGCTCCGGCTCGTGCGCGTAGCGGCACCAAAAAAAGCCGTTGCGCTAAGACGTCTCCCAGTTTTCGACCTTGAGCCCAGGCACGCGCGCGAACTCGTTCACGTTGCGGGTGACCATCACGGCGCCGAGCGCCAAAGCATGCGCAGCGATGATGGTGTCTCGATCTCCAATCTTCCACCCGATCCGTTCCAGCTGAACTCGCACCTTGGCGTAGTGATCAGGAAAATCTTTCCCGAGTGGTTCAATCTCGATCTGTTTGCGCAGTGCATCGACGCGCCGGGCAAATTTAGTTTCGCCAAGGATGGTGCGAATCTTTTCCGCTCCGAACGCAAGTTCGGCCAGAACCATCACCGAAATCCGTAGCTCGCCTGCTTCGAACGCGACTCGCATCCGCGCGGTAAGCTGAGGCGAACGACCGGCCAAATAAGCCGAGTATGCGTTCGTATCTGGGAGATAGATCATTCCCAGTCGCGCTTAATGTTGGGCGCGAGATTGGCGGCGACGTCAGGGAAATCGGGACAGCTCCCCGCCAGCGCGGCGAACGCCTTGGCTCGCCGACCGTTAGCAGCTTCGTCTTTCACCGAGAACCCATCTGAGGTCCGGATCAGCGTCACTGTCTTGGACCTGAGTCGAAAAGCCTTCGGAATCCTCAATGCTTGCGAATTGCCGGATTGAAATACTTTCGCCGCCGCTGTTTTCATGCGTATATACGGTGTATATTTTTGCCCAAAGTCAAGGGGGCGGCATACGGGGTCGACCGGCTGATCGCTGCTACAGGGTACGAGCCGGGCATGGGCCGACGCGGACGCACCCATGTTGACGGTTCTGCGATCCAGCGGTGCGGAGCTGCGGTGACTCTCCGTTTGCCGACGCGTGGCGCCACCTGACGCGAGCCAGCACTCCACCTGAGTTTAGGACCCGACGGGTTGCGCGGAGGCATCTCCTTTACGGAGGCGCTGGCCGCACGAACGCGGAGGGGCGGCCCGCTATCGGCCCGCCCCCGCGGTAAGCAGGCAGTTACTGCATGTCGTAGACCTCGACCAGCGCGACGCCGGTGGTATCGGCGACACCCGTGAGGTGCACGGTGTAGTTGCCCGGCTGCAGCGTGATGATGAGCGCGGCGTCTTTGCTGCCGTTGTTCAGCGCAAAGGCACCCACCCGAAGCGACGCGGCGACAAGTTGGGCCGCGCTGATCGTGCCGGTTTCCCAGTTATCGTTGCTGGCGATTTCGGTGCGGCCGGAGTAGACGGTCAATTTCGGGTCGGCGAGCACGCCCGCGACGGCAAAGGCCGACAAGGTTGGACCGACGCCGCGGATGAGCACTGTTTTCGGCGTGTTCCCGGCAATGACGAGGCCGGCGATGAGAGTGCCTTCACCCGGGACCACGTTCATGCGCGCGGACACGTTAACGAGGCGCGACGCGGTGGTCGTGTCGACGTCGTATATTTCCGTGAGCGCAACGCCGGTACCGCTGTTGGAGCGGATCATGCTCGTGGTGTGCGCACCGTTATTGAAGACCGCGATCAAGGCGGAATCCTTGCTGCCGTTGGGTAGCGCGAACGCGCCAACACGGGCGGCGGTGGCGGCGATGAGCGTGCCACTGGCCTCTCCCAGACCGGGCGTCTGCCAGTCGTCGTTCCCTGCCATCGCGACACCATTGGGACCGAACAACGTCAAGACAGGATCCAGCAGCGGAGTGGTGACGCCAAAGGGCGCGAGACCAGGACCGATGCCGCGCACGAGGAGGTTCTTGTTATCGCCCGAGACGACGAATCCCATGATCAACGTCTGGTTTCCCGGGCCCGAGATGGCGCGCGCGGAAAAGCCGACGATACGGCCGAAAGGTGCCGCGGCGACGGTGATGGTGAGCGTGGCGGTGCTGATGCCGGTGCGATTGGAGGCGGTGAGCGTGACGATCGAGACGCCTGCTGTCGTCGGTGTGCCGTTGATCGCGCCGGTGACAGCATTGACCGTCAGGCCGGCCGGCAGGCCCGTCGCGGAATAGCTCGTGGGCAATCCGGTCGCCGCGATCAGGTAGGTGACAAACGGTGTCCCGACGGTGGCCGGACTCGTAGCCGGACTCGTGATGACGGGAGCGACGCCGGGCGCGGCGACCGTGAACGTGAGCGTGGCGGTGCTGGAGCCCGCGGCGTTCGTCGCGGTGAGAAGCACGGTAAACGTCCCGGCGGCCGTGGGCGTGCCGCTGATCGTGCCGGTGAGAGCGTTGACGGTGAGGCCAGGAGGAAGACCGGTTGCGGAGTAGCTCGTCGGCAAACCCGTCGCACTGGAGAGGTAGGTGAGCGGAGCATTTACCGTGGCCGGAACGCTCGTCGGGCTTGTAATGATGGGAGGAACGGTCGCCGCAGCGATGGTGATGCTGAGCGTGGCAGAGCCGGCGCCGATGGCATTCCTCACCTCCAACACGACGAACGTGGCGCCTGGCGCCAGGGGAGTGCCCGTGATCGCCCCTGTCGTGGTATTCAGAATGAGGCCGAGCGGCAGATTGCTTGCGGCGTAGCTCGTGGGCGAGCCCGAGGCCGTAATCGTATAGCTGAACGGGAAGTCGGTCGTGCCGGCCGCGGTCAGCGGATTATTCGTGATAAACGGAGCGACGCCGGCAGACGCGATCGTGATCGTCAAGGTGGCGTTCCCGGTGCCGGTAGCATTCGTCGCGCCGAGCAGCGCGCTCGTGACGCCTGCTGTCGTCGGGGTGCCGTTGATGGCGCCGGTGACAGTATTGAGCGTCAGGCCGGCCGGCAGGCCGGTCGCGGAATAGCTCGTCGGCAGTCCGGTCGCCGCGATCAGGTAGGTGACAAACGGTGTCCCGACGGTGCCCGGACTCGTGGCCGGACTCGTGATGACGGGAGCGACGCTGGGCGCGGCGACCGTGAACGTGAGCGTGGCGGTGTTGGAGCCCGCAGCGTTCGTCGCGGTGAGAAGCACGGTGAACGTCCCGGCGGCTGTGGGCGTGCCGCTGATCGTGCCGGTGAGCGCGTTGACGGAGAGTCCAGGAGGAAGGCCGGTTGCGGAGTAGCTCGTCGGCAAACCCGTCGCGATGGTGAGGTAGGTGAGCGGAGCGTTCACGGTAGCCGGAACGCTCGTGGGGCTCGTGATGATGGGAGGAACGGTTGCCGCCGCGATGGTGATTCTGAGCGTTGCAGAGCCGGCACCGATGGCATTCCTCGCCTCCAACACGACGAACGAGGCGCCTGGCGCCAGCGGAGTGCCCGTGATCGCCCCTGTCGTGGTATTTAGAATGAGGCCGGACGGCAAATTGCTCGCGGCTAGCTCGTGGGCGAGCCCGAGGCCGTAATCGTATAGCTGAACGGGACGCCGGTCGTGCCGGCCGCGGTCAGCGGATTATTCGTGATAAACGGAGCGACGCCGGCGGACGCGATCGTGATCGTCAAAGTGGCGTTCCCGGTGCCGGTGGCATTCGTCGCGCCGAGCAACACCTGGGTGGTGCCGCTGGAGGACGGCGTGCCCGTGATCGCGCCGGTCGAACTGGCGAGGCTCAGGCCCGCCGGTAATGGACTGGCCGAATAGCTGGTCGGAGAGCCCGAGGCGGTGATCGTGTATCCAAAAGAGGAGCCGATCGTGCCCGCTGCGGTCAGCGGATTGTTGGTGATGATAGGAGCCGAACCGGCGGCGGCGACGGTGATTGTCAGGGTCGCGTTGCCGGTGCCACTGCCGTTAGTTGCGCCGAGCAGCACGCTCGTGACGCCTGCAGTCGTGGGTGTGCCGGTGATCGCACCGGTCGCGCCGACAATGCTCAAGCCAGCGGGAAGCGGGGTGGCCGTGTAAGAGGTCGCGCCAGACGCTGCGATGGTGAAACTAAAGGGCGAGCCGGCGGTGCCGCCAACCGACAGAGGTGAATTGGTGATCACCGGAGCGGCCGTGGTCACGGTCAGCGTCACGGGATCGCTCACAATGGAGCCCGAGGCATTCGTCACGACGACATCATAGCTCGCCGCGTCGCCCGCCTGCACATTGGGGAGGGCGAGCGTGGCCGTAGTAGCCGACGCGTTTCCGCCGATGTTGGCGCCGGCTTTGCGCCACTGGTAACTGAGCGCGGACGTGCCGCTGGCGGTTACGGAGAGATTCGCGGTCGAACCGACGGCGGAGCTTTGCGACGTGGGCTGGGCCGTGATCGCCAGCGTGGCGGTGCCGGTAATCGTGAAACTCTGGCGCAACATATTGTATTCATATGCCGTGGGCGCGCTCTGACCGGCCTGCGTGGCTTGGAGCGTCACAACGCCTGGCGCGGTCGGGGTGATGGTGAAAACACCACCCACGGGCCCGCTGATTGACGCGGCGCCGGTCGAGCCCGGAACCACCGTGAGGGCGATCGCCAAGGCGGAACTGGCGGAGGGGGCAACGGTGAACGAGCCGCCGGAAATCGCGCGATCCGCGATCGCGGCGAAACTGACGGATTGCCAGGTGGGATTGACTGCACCGGCGGTGTAGAAACGTGAGACCCCAAAGCCCACATCGCCAGGAACGAAGGTGAGCGTCGAGTAGACGCTGCCGAGATTGGCAATATCGGAAACGCGGCCGGTCACGGGATGCAAAGTGCCGAGGATGGTGAAGCCGGTGATCGGATCAAGGCGCAGGTAATACATCTTGTCCGTGCCGTAGCCGACATCGGTGCCCGTGAAAGCGAGGGCGTTGAAGCCGCCGGTGCCTAAATCGAATTTGTCAGCCGAGGTGCCCAGCAGAGCCGGGTCGAGCGTTCCAAACCGGGTGTTGCCGCTAACAGGATCCGTCCGGAGATAGTAGAAATAGTTCAACCCATAACCGAGGTTGGCGGCGGAAAAGGTGAGTCCGAAATAACCACTCGCGCCCAAGGTCGCTGGTCCACCGGGGCCGGACATGGGCTTCAAATCTGTCACGGCCGACGCGA
>JBBQEG010000136.1:0-12457 GCA_038320495.1 Opitutales bacterium
GATCTTCACTCCGGTCGCCTTTGCCACCGGAATCGCTTTCCTGATCTCCGCAATGGAACGGTCGAAACACTGCTGATACGTCACGCCGTTGCGGGCCACACCCGGCACGAGCAGGACACTCGTCGCACCGTACGCCTGGGCATCATACAAACTGTGCACGAGCCCATCGAGACCGATTTTCCGCGTCGCTTCATCCGGAGCCGAGAGGGGCTTTACCCAATGGGTGTGACAGCAGACACTGGCAGCCTGTAGTCCCGTTTCCTTGAACGCGGCGATCACTTCTTCGCGGTTCATCGCTCCCAACGGCTCCACGCCCTCGAAACCCGCGGCCTTCATGGCGCGGAATTTCTCAAGAACGGTACCCTGGACGCCAATCGTCGACCACATGATCGCCTTGCGCAGATTACGCTTGGGCGCGGCAGCCTGCGCGGCTGGGATGAAGGCCGCGGCAGCGGCGACGCTGGCAGTGACTTTAAGAAACGATCGGCGATTCATAAGAAGAGCTTTGTTAAATGATCCAAGGGTGGAGCGTGAGCACACGTCAGCCGCACAAGAGACGTCACACCGCGGGTGCCGTTCGCTCCTGCGGCCGCCGGGAAAGCGAACAATGAGCTTCGCTGTGTTTATGTTTTAAGAATATCGTCCCAGCCTTTTCGATACATGGGGCGTTTGATAAACGGCGCCGCTTCCGGCGCATTGGTCGCGCGCATGGCTTTATAGTCCCACTCGATTTTCTTTCCCGTGCGATACGCGACGTTTCCGAGGTGGTTCACTTCGGTCGTCCACCCTCCGTACTGGAAATTTGAAGCGGGCACCGGCCCCTGTCCCTTGGCGTAGTTGACCCACTCCACCCAGTGGCCAGGCGAGCGAGGCCATGTCTCCGCGGGCAGCTTGAAATCCTTGAACTTTTCCTCCGGGAGGAGCTTCCCGTCGCCGAGCAGCATGCCTTTGTCACCCATGAACACGCACGAGCGCCGCCCCCACGCGGGAATCCAGCCCGGGGGTTTACTGTCGCCCTGGTGCCAGACGAGCTTCAGCGCGGGCTGCGCGCCCACAGCCGCAAACTGGAACGTCGCTTTCATGGTCGCCGGTGCGAGTTCCCGATGCGCCACGGGAACATTGGGCGAGACGGCCTCGACCGTCAGCGGTGCAAGCACCCGCCCACCCTTCCCGTCCGGGCGCCAGAGGTCCAGCACGGTGAACGGGACATCATTATCATGACTGCCGAGATCACTCATCGTCCCGTTGGCAAACTCCCACCACCGATACCAGCGGGGACCGGGAAAGTACGTGGCATGAAAGGGGCGGACGGGCGCGGGCCCGAGCCAGAGATCAAAATTCATGTTCGGCGGAACGGGCATCGATTCCGCAAACCGATCGACAATCTGAACACCGTTATAAAAGCCGTGCGGTTTGTCGAATTTCTCGGCCGAAGCGGCATCTTGCAGCCCCCAGGCGCGGTCAGCCCAGACGTGGACCTCGCGCACCGGTCCGATCACACCTGTATCCAAAATTTCCTTAATGGTGCGTCGCATCGGCGAGGCATGCCCCTGATTGCCCATCTGCGTCGAAAGCTTCGGATATTTGGCGGCGGTCTCCCGGACCAGGCGAGTCTCCCAGATATTATAAGCGAGGGGCTTTTCGCAATAGACATGCTTGCCGTGAGTCAACGCGAGATAGGTGGCAAACGCGTGGGTATGCTCCGCGGTGGAGACGACGACGGCGTCGAACTCGTTCGCGCGATCGAAGACCCGGCGGAGATCGGTGAACGTCCTCGCCTTCGGATAACGCTGCAGCGCCGCGTCGATCGCGAGCTGGTTCACATCGCAGAGGACCGTGACGTTCTCGTCGGGATGCGGGCCCGCTGCGGGATCAACCGGGGCCGCGCCCTTCTTGGCGTTTGCCGCGCTACGGCCAGGCACCAGGGTGAGTTCGTCCAGATTCTTGTTCCCGCGACCTCCGCAAGCGATGAACGCGAGATTCAGTTTACTGTTCAGATTCTGCCCGCGCAGGAACGCGGGAGCGCCGGTAAATAACCCGGCGGTTACCAGGGTCCGGCCGACAAACTGTCGCCGCGTCATGGGGCGCGTGGAGGACTTATGTGTGGTCTTCTTCATGGGGTAGATGAAATTACGACGATTACTCGGATGCCTGGCATCCGTTTCGGAGCTCACGATCGAAACTTGTCGCACACGTTTCCTGAAGGCGCGAGTTCATTTATGAAGCCGAATGGAGCCGCGGACTGGAGGAATGGGCCATCCCCGGGAATGCGATTGCAGGTGGCCATGGATTAGTCGCGGACAACGCAAGCTGGCCTCGCGCAGTCCGAAGGCGGTTGGCACATGGGCCCAAGGAGCCGCGCCCCATGCCCTGGCCGTGTCCACTTCTCTGATACGAGCGGAATCGCGAGAATGAAAAGTGGCCCCAACAGGCTCGCCGCGAAAACCTGCGACCAGTTTTATGTCGCATATGCGACATAAAACTGGTCACGCCAATCCGGGTCGCCAATCCGAATCGGACCGGGGCGGTACGGCGTCTGTGACCGGGCACGGGGCGAGCGAGAAAATCCCATTCCACAAAAAGAACCCTCCTCCGCCCTCGCCGAGTGAGCAGCACAACGCACCGTCGCAGATGGATTGTTTCCCGTCGCGTTTTCCCACTCGCCCTCCCTCCGGGCTGAGGCCACTTCTTGAGGCCATGTCGGTCATGTCCATCGTCGAATTCCGCGACGTCGCCAAACGTTTTGGCGACGGTCCGTTCGTGCTCGACCGCTTTTCCTTCACCGCCCACCGCGGCGACTTCATCTCCCTCATCGGCCCCAGTGGGTGCGGGAAGTCCACCGCGCTCCGACTCATCGCCGGCCTGAGCCCAGTCACGTCCGGCGCCTTGACCGTGGAGGGCGTCCCACCCGGTGCGAACGCCGCCAATCTCGCCTTCGTCTTTCAAGAGCCCACCCTGCTTCCTTGGCTGAACGTCGCGAAAAACGTTGAGATTCCACAGCAGCTCCGCGGTATTCCCGCCGCCAAACGCGCCGTCACGCGCCAACGGGTGCTTGATCTGGTGCGCCTCGGCGAAAAGTCCGCCGCGTATCCGCGACAACTTTCCGGCGGACAGAAGATGCGGGTTTCAATCGCCCGCGCGCTCGCGCTCGCGCCCAAACTCCTCCTGCTCGACGAACCGTTCGGCGCACTCGATGAAATGACGCGTGAACACCTCAACGAAGAGTTGCTCACAATTCGTGAGCAGGAGGCGTGGACCGCTTTCTTCGTCACCCACTCGGTCGCGGAAGCGGTCTTTCTCGCCAACCGGGTCCTGATCATGGCCGCCAATCCCGGGCGTATCCATACGGAGGTTACGGTCGACCTGCCCTACCCGCGCACGGCGGAAACCCGATTATCGCGAGCGTACCACGAGATCGTCGCCGACGTTTCACGCATCCTGCGCTCGGTCCAGCCCACCGCGGTGGGCGGCGACCCGAACCGCGCCTCCCGCTAAGCCCCCGGAAGACTCCGCATGTCGCGCGCGCTCCTGCAGATTCTCCTTCCCGCGGCCGCGGGCGCTTTCGTGATCGCGGTCTGGTATGGCATCCATTTCTACCTGGACGAGGAGATGCGATTCCTGCTGCCGACGCCGGCCGCGGTGATCGAGGCGCTGCAGATCAACAGTGATTCTCTCGCCCGCGCCGCCTGGAGCACCACAAAGGGCGCCACCCTGGGGTTCAGCCTCGCCGTCGTCGTTAGCTCTTTCCTCGCCCTCGTGTTGTCGACGTCTCCTTTGGTCCGGACCAGCTTGTATCCATACTTGATGGCGCTCCAGATGACGCCCCTCCCCATCCTCGCGCCGATCTGCGTGATCTGGGTCGGCGCGGGTCTGAAAAGCGTGACACTTCTCACCTTCGTCATCGCTTTCTTTCCCCTCGTGGTGAACACCACCCAGGGGCTGATCTCAACCGATCGTAACTTGGTGGAACTTTTCCGTCTCTACCGCGCCACCCGCTGGCAACAGCTCTTTGTTCTCCGCGTGCCGGCGGCCCTACCCTATTTCTTCACCGGGTTGCGGATCGCCGCGACGCTTTCACCCATCGGTGCCGTCGTCGCCGAAATGAACGCGGGCTCGTCGGCCGGTGACGGCGGCGGGCTCGGCTTTCAAGCCGTGATCTATTCGAGCCAGGCGAAATATCCGGCGCTCTTCGCCACGGCGGCGGTGACCTGCGTGCTCGGTTTTATTCTGAACGCTGCCGTGCTCTACCTCGCGTGGCTCGCCTTGCGTCACTGGCACGACTCGTACGAGCGGACGGACCGCTAGACACCTCCGCCGTTGGAAGGCTGGAGCCGACGAACCGACCTTTGACCGTCGGCGTGAATTCGGATCGGCGGAGCAGACAAGCGGCTCGACTCCAGACAATCGCACAAAGGCTCAAATCCCAGGCGGACGAAGCCGTTAAATTTCCGCGTTTTACTTGTTACCCCTGAACAGCTGAGCATCGTTCCCGGCCATGCACCTTGCCCGCTTCATCTGCGCCGCATTTCTCATCGGAATCGTCAGCCACGCCGCGGAAAAACCGCGGCAGAAAATCACCGTCCAACTCGATTGGATATCCGAACCGGAACACGGCGGGTTCTATCAAGCTGAGGCACGCGGGTTCTTTCGGGACGAAGGTCTCGACGTCACGCTCGTCCCCGGTGGACCGGGCGCGCAAGTCATGCCGAGCGTGGCCACGGGTCGCGCCGACGTCGCCCAAGCCGAGAGCACGGGAACACTCCTGCAGCAAGCGGAGGGGCTCCCCGTGGTGCAGTTTGCAGCCGTCTTTCAAGACGACCCCGCCGGCATTCTCGTGCACGCCGACAGCTCCGTGCGGCGGTTTGAGGACCTGAACCAGAAAACGATCATTGCCCGCCCGGAGTGGCCGTTCACGAAGTATCTGGAAAAGAAATACAAGCTCACGCTCAACATCGTGCCGCAGAACTTTTCCGTCGCCGCATTCCTGAGCAATAAAGAGGCGCTGCAACAGGGTTACTTCATCGCCGAGCCCCACCACATCGTCAAAGCCGGCGGCAAGATGCCGCGTTTTCTCTCCACGTGGGACGCCGACTTTCGTGCTTACGCCGTGCTCGTCACAAATCGAAAATTCGCGCGGGAAAACCCCGACGCGTTGCGGGCCTTCGTCCGTGCCTACATCCGTGGCTGGCGCGACTACCTCGAAGGCGATCCCACGCCTGCGCACGAGGCCATGAAACGGGAGAACCCCACGAACACGGACGAGTTCATGGCGTTTTCGCGTCAGAAAATTCTCGAGGAGAAACTCGTTACCGGCCGCGATCAAGACGGAGGCGTGCACCAAATCGGGCGGATCGATCCGACCCGCTACGCCCGCCAAATCGCCCAACTGGAGGAACTCGGTATGCTCGCGAAGGGAAAACTCACCCCTGCGAGCACCATGACCACCGAGTTCCTGCCCAAGCCCTGAGCGCATCGGCAAGAGTGTGCTGCCTGTCCTTCCGGACCTGATAAAGACAATCCTGTCTGTTCATCCGAATGTGATACAGACATTCCTGTCTGTTCCCCCGTTTTATCCGTCGCACCAGCGCCCCGCCCCGGGGCACCCGTTTCCCTTCCGTCTCCTTCCGCGCCTTCCTCAGTCCTCCCGCTCCATGCCCCAGCCGACCTCCCGCGATCGCTTCCTCGAACTTGTCCACGCCGCGCTTTCTGATGGTTCGCTGGTGAAGCTCACGCTCGGACGATACCGCGGTTCCGACGCCACGGTACGCAACGTCTTCATTCGGCCCGTCGCCCTCAAGGCGGGCCCACACTTCGCCTTCGTCTGGCGGCATGCCACGCGCGACATCACCCGGAATTTCACCCCGAACGATGCGCTCCGTGAGATCGCCGCTCTCCTCGGTACCCAGTTTTTGGATGCGCATCTCTTTCGCACCAGCCAGTCCGCCCAGCTCGAAACTCAGCCCGACGGCTCCGCACGATTGCGGATCAAAGCGGTAACCACGGCGGCAGATCCGGACTTCGCCCCGACTCTTCCCGCCGCCGGACATGATCGTACCAAGACGCATTTGATTCCCGCCCACGCCCCTTGGCTGCGCGCGCTCGGCGTGACCAACGAACGCGGGCAGCCGAGAGAAGGAATGGCGGACAAATTCCGCCAGATTCAAAAATTTGCCGAGCTCTTGTCGCATCTCCTCGCCGAGGCCCAACTTCCGCACGACCGCCCGCTCACGATCGTGGATATGGGCAGCGGCAAGGGCTATCTGACCTTCACCGTCGCGGCCCTGCTCGGCGAACGAGCCCAGATCCGCGGCATCGAAGCACGGCCGGAGTTGGTCGACTTGTGCAACCGGATCGCGCGAGAAAATAATCTCGCCCCGCGACTCTCCTTTGCCGCTGGCCACATCGCCGACACGACGCTCGAAAAATGCGATGTGCTCATCGCGTTGCACGCCTGTGATACGGCCACCGACGATGCCCTCGCTCACGGCATCCGCGCCGGCGCCCAACTGCTCGTCGTCTCGCCCTGTTGCCAGAAGGAACTTCGGCGCCAGCTCACCGCGCCGCCAATCCTGGCGGATGCGCTGCGCCATGGGATCTTTCAGGAGCGGCAAGCTGAGTTCGTCACCGACGCCTTGCGCGCGCAACTCCTCGAGTGGGCGGGGTTTCAAACCAAGGTCTTCGAATTCATCTCCACCGAGCACACCGCGAAGAACATCATGATCGCCGCGATACGACGCCCGTCCCCCGAACCCGAGCGCGAGGCCAAAGCGCAACGCACGCGGGACTTTGCGCAGTTTTATGGAATTCGCTCCCAGCGCCTCGCCACCGCCTTGGAATTCGCTCTTTAAGTTTCGCGCGCCATCGGCGGCGACGGAGGACGCACTTCTGCGGGAATCGCCTGACTAAGCCCCGACCGATTTCCCGCCCATGATTCTACGATTTATTGCCGTCGCCACGCTCAGCACGTCCTTCGCCTTCGCCGACACCGCCAGCCACCGGCAGGCGGCGGCGGAGATGCTCGACCTCGTCAGCGGCCAGGAAACCATCAAGGCCTCCCTCAGCAGCGTCCTCACGCCCATGCTCAACGGCATGAAGGAAAACGGCACGCCCGACGAGGCGTTGGACGCGCTCCGGGGAGCCTTTACGGATTGGCTCGAAACGGAGATTCGCTGGGACGAGCTGCGTCCGCAAATGGTTCAACTCTATGTTTCCCGATTTTCCGAGCCGGAGCTGAGGGAAATCACGGCGTTCTACCGCAGCCCAGTCGGGAAAAAGGCCTTGAAAGCGCTGCCCGGCCTCACTGCGGAAGGCGCCAAAATTGGACAAGCCTACGCAAAGACGAAGGAAGCCGCCCTGCAGCAGCGTCTTAAAAAAGTCGCCGAAAAACACCGCTTGCCGCTGTAACAGGTCCCCCAAAACCGGGGTCAAACCGGACAATCGCCATGACCTCCGCACGCTTTCTTGTCTTCACTTCCGTGCTCGTTAGCTTTGCTGCGGCGCGGGCCGCCGAGCCGGAAACCACCACCCCCGAAATCATATTTTCCGGTGTCGTCACCGCCGAGGGCAAGACGCACGTCGCGTTGACCGATCCAGCGTCCAAAAGTACGAGCTGGGTGCAATTGGGCAGTGAGTTCGGGGACTATTCGGTGGAACGTTACGATCCCAAGGATGACGCGGTCTTCCTAAAAAAAGGCTCCCAAGTAATCCGGGTTCCCTTGGCTTTGGCCAAGACCACCGAACCCGATCGCGCGGTGGTGAGCCCAGCTCCAAGCGCGGCCCTCGATGCTGCGGGTATTGCGGCCCGCGTGCGGACCAATTTGCGGCAGCTGGCGGCGGCGGCGCAGCAGTACCGCCAGGGAAACAACGTGACAACAGTCTCGTTCAACGATCTGGTCGGCCCGGGAAAGCTCATCCCTCAACTCAACCCGATCGCGGGCGAAAACTACACCACGCTGAACTTTGGCCCGGATGTGACCGCGGTCAGTGTCACCACCGTCGACGGAGCTACCATCGCGCTTGAACTCCGTCCGCCGACGCCTCCGGGCACAATCGCGGGAGTTGAGACCACACCGGCGGATGCGACCGCCTCCCCTTCGGCCCAGATGCAGGTCGCTGCGGTCACAGGATTGCCTGCTCCACCGGCCGCCCAAACACCGGCTACGACCGGAGGGCAGCCAGTTGCAGTCGCCGGCAGGCCAGCCCCGACACTAGCTCCAACAAATTCCCCCGCAGCATCGCCTGGGCCCGCTACCCAAGGAACAGATCCCTCGCCCACGCCCACGGGGCGTCAACCCCCGTCTCCGAGTTACACGATTCTGGGCGGGGACACGCTCCAGAGTATTGCGGCAGCCAACGGCGTCACCGTACAGCAAGTACAGGAATTGAACCCGACCTTGCACGGAAGCTCGCTTCAAGCGGGCGAGACGATTCGGATCAGGTGAGATGACTTGGACTGAGCTCGACTGGAAAATCCTCGACCGCCTTCGCGAACGCTTCCTCGCCGGTCCCGCCGCGCTCGAACCGTATTGGGAAACCCACGACGACCTCGCCCACTACGATTTCACCTACGGTGAACGCATCGGCTGGAAATGGGATCAGGTGCTGCGCGAATTGCGGCTCCGGGATTGGCGCCCCGCCTCGCGCGCGATCTTTGACTGGGGCTGCGGCAGCGGCATCGCTTCGCGGCGCGTGCTGTCGTTTTTCGGTGCGGGTAGCTTCGACTCCCTGACCGTCTGGGATCACTCGCCGCTGGCCTGCGACTATGCGGCCACGCGGGCGGAAACCGACTTTCCCTCGCTCCGCGTGAGCCAAGCAACGCCGGGTTTCCTCCACGCCGCTGAGCCCATCGGCCTGTTGATCGTCAGCCATGTCTTGAACGAACTTACGCCCGCCGCTTTGGAGCAATTGATTCAGCTCATCGACCGCGCTGAAGCGGTCATTTGGGTTGAACCCGGCACCCATGCCGTCAGCCGCCAACTGGGCCAGTTTCGCGATCAACTGCGCGGGCGCTTCCGTATCGTCGCGCCTTGTACACACAAGCTGGGCTGTCCGATGTTTGCCGAGGGCAAGGAGCGCGACTGGTGCCACTTCTTCGCGCCGCCGCCCTCGGAAATCTTCGCGGACTCGAACTGGGTCAAATTTGGCCAGCGCGCCAGCATCGATCTCCGCAGCCTGCCTTACTGCTTCGTCGCCCTACAGGCTGCCGCCGTCGACGCAGAAACAGCGTCTTTGGATGGCGCACCCCTGGCCGATCCGACGCTGTCACGCATTATTGGTCGCCCGGAACATTTCAAACCCTATGCCCGCTTCCTGAATTGCGACGCCACCGGGCTCGCGGAACTCGAGCTGCTCAAGCGCGCTGATCCGGCGCTCTTCAAACAGCTGGAACGTACGAAGGCGCCGCTCGTGTATCGCTGGCGCCGTGACGATGGCAACGTCACGGGCGGCGAACCGCTGCGCAGCGCCACGGAGGTTCGCAGTGATTCTGATCAGGTCGGCTGACGGAGCGGCCGTCCAAGACAAGCCACGCGCGAGCGCGGGCATCTACCCCAACCCAATCCTCAGCGTCACCGTGGGGCCCAAGCTCGCTCGTGGCCTGTCTGCGTCGCCTTCAGTGTTTTTCGATTTTCCTATTTTCCGATTTTCCCATTTCAATCTACGCGAGCACGTCCTTCACGACGTTCCCGTGCACGTCGGTAAGCCGGAAGAAGCGGCCCTGCGTCCGGAACGTCAGCCGCTCGTGATTGATTCCCATGAGATGCAGAATCGTCGCCTGCAGGTCGTGCACATCCACGGGATTTTCGGTGACATTATAACCAAACTCGTCCGTCGCGCCGTGTACGTAGCCGCGTTTCACGCCGCCACCAGTCATCCAGATCGTAAATGAACGCGGGTGGTGATCACGTCCATAGGTCTCCGCCGTCAGCTTGCCTTGCGAGTAGTTCGTCCGGCCAAACTCGCCGCCCCAGATCACCAACGTATCATCGAGCAAACCGCGCTGTTTGAGATCCGTGACGAGGGCATAACCGGCCCGATCGACATCCGCGCACTGGCGAAGAATCTGTTTGGGCAAAGCACCATGTTGGTCCCAGCCGGGATGATACAGCTGAATGAAACGCACATCGCGTTCCGCGAGCCGTCGTGCGAGCAGACAATTGGCGGCGAATGTGCCCGGCTTCCGCGCGTCTTCGCCATAGAGTTCAAACGTGGACGCCGGCTCGGCGGCGAGATCCGCGACCTCGGGCACGCTGGTCTGCATGCGATACGCCATCTCGTATTGCGCGACCCGCGCGGAGATTTCCGGATCGCCAAGATCGTCGAACTGCTGCGCATGCAACTCCGCCAAGCGGTCGAGCATGTGCCGCCGCGCTGCGGCCGGCATGCCTTCGGGATCCCGGAGATAGAGCACCGGATCGCCGCCGCCCCGAAACTGCACGCCTTGGTGAATACTCGGAAGAAACGCGTTACCCCAGAGTCGCGAATACAGCGGTTGATCGATTCGATCCTTCGAGATCAAAACAATAAATCCGGGCAGGTTCTGGTTCACGCTGCCCAGCCCATAACTCAACCAGGATCCCAAGCTGGGTCGACCGGGCAGCTGATGGCCGGTTTGCAAAAACGTGATCGCCGGGTCATGATTGATGTGCGGCGTGTGCATGGAACGTACGAAGCACAGCTCATCCGCTATCTTCGCCGTCCAAGGCAGCAACTCACTCACCCACGCGCCCGCCTGGCCATGTTGAGCAAACTTGAAATGCGAGCCAGCCATCGGCAGCTGCGCCTGGTTGGCCGACATTCCCGTGAGCCGCTGGCCCATGCGAACGCTCTCGGGCAGATCTTCGCCATTCCGCTGGTTTAAGAGCGGCTTGTAATCAAACAGGTCCAGTTGCGACGGCCCTCCCGCCATGAAAAGATAAATGATCCGCTTCGCCCGCGGCGCGAAATGGGGTTGCGCCAGGATCCCTGCAAAGGGATTCGCCGCGGTGGCCGTAACCGCCCCGCGTGCTTGCGGGAGGAGCTGCGAGAGCGCGATGCCGCCCAAGCCGAGTGCGAATTTCCCAAAGAAATCGCGACGCGTCATGCCAACGTTGAGGTGATCGCAAAACATGAGTCAGCCGTGAGACAGACATTCCTGTCTGTCAGTTTGAAAACGTCGATGCCGGAACATCCTGAGGCCCGAGCCGGGACAGGCAGGAATGCCTGTTTCACATAATGCAGCGTTCATGATCATCAGCGGCGCATCACGGCCTCGTCATGGTTGAACAATAAACTCGCAAGCATCGTCGCGGCTGCCAGCCGCTCCCGCGGCAAGGTGAGATCCGCGCCGCCCTCGCCCGTATTCAAAAAAGTCGCAAGCGCGTCCGGCTCGGCCGCAAAGATCGCCAACTGCTCCTGGAACGCGGCGACCAAGGTCGCCACTTCACGCTCCGATGGGCTGCGACTGGTCACCAACCGAAACGCAAACCGCACCTGCTCGGCCGCGCTCGCTCCGCCTTCGCGCAACATCCGCGCGCCGACAAATCGCGCTGCCTCGATCAGCTGCGTGTCATTCAACAACGCGAGCGCCTGCAAGGGCGTACTTGTCGCCTGCCGTTTCACCGTGCAGTTGTTGCGATCGGCCGCATCGAACGTGATCAACACCGGATGCGGAACGGTGCGCTTCCAGAAAGTGTACACACTTCGCCGATACAAATCGTCTCCGCGCGACTGGTCATAGCTCGGCTTTCCCATGGCGATCTCCTCCCAAAGCCCCGGGGGCTGATACGGTTTCACACTCGGTCCGCCAATCCGCTCGGCCAGCAACCCGCCGACGGCGAGCGCTTGATCGCGCATCATCTCCGCGGTCAAGCGGCGCGCCGGAGCCCGGCCCAGCAGCACGTTCTGGGGATCGCGCGCCCGCAGTTCCGCCGATGCGACCGACGACTGCCGATAAGTCGCGGACAACACCATCTGTCGCAGCATGGCCTGAATGTCCCATTTCCTGGCCACAAAGTCGTTCGCCAGCCAGTCTAGGAGCTCCGGATGGGTCGGCACGCTGCCCGTCACGCCGAAGTTATCCGCACTTTCAACCAAGCCGTTCTCAAAAAACATCTGCCACAGCCGGTTCACTGCGACGCGCGCGGTCAACGGATTCGCCGGATCCGTCGCCCATTGCGCCAGGCCCAGGCGATTCCGCGGCGCGTTCTTCGCCATCGCGGGCAGAATCGCCGGCGTGTTCGCGGTCACTGCGGCTCCCCGACGATCATGGTCTCCCCGTTCGAGAATATAGGCGGGACGCGGACGCGGCAGTTCGTCCATCACCATCACCTCGGGCACTGCATCCCACATCCGCGCAAAATCCCGGCGCAGTGCGGCGAGCTGCTCGACCTCCGCTCGCACTTTGGGCGCGACGCTCCGTGTATAATGCGCCTTCAACGCGGCTCGTTGCGCCGCGGTGAGGCGGGCGGCCGGAACGATC
>JBBQEG010000137.1:0-12452 GCA_038320495.1 Opitutales bacterium
CCTCCTCCGAACCGCCCGCACGATCATCGGCGACAGCCACACGAGGATCGTCGCAACCCCCAGCGCGGCGGCGATCGGTCGGCCGAAGAACGCCCCCACGTTACCATCCGCCTTAATCATCGACGTCACAAAATTCTGCTCGAGCATGCCGCCGAGCACGAGTCCGAGGATCGTCGGCGCGATCGGAAAGCGGTTCGCTTCCATGCCAAACGCGAGGAGGCCAAAAACGAGCATCACGCCCACATCGAAGACCGAATTGTTGATCGCGAACGAGCCGACTACGCAAAAAAGCAGGATGATCGGCATGAGGACGTTTCGTGGAACGCGAAGGACGTTCTTCGCCATTTTAATCGCAACCCACCCGAGGGGAAGCAGCAGCAGATTCGCGAGGAAGAACACCATGAACACCGCGTAGATATTCTGCGGGTTGTCGATGAAGAGGGTGGGTCCCGGATTTAGCCCCTTCATATAGAGGACGCCAATGACAATTGCGGTGATCGAGTCGCCGGGAATGCCGAAGACCAGCGCGGGAATCCATCCCGCGGCAAGCGCGCTGTTGTTGGCGGCTCCCGCTTCAATCACGCCTTCGACATGGCCGGTCCCAAATTTTTCCGGCGTGCGCGAGAAGCGCTTGGAAATGCCATAAGAGATCCAAGCCGCAATGTCCGCGCCTGCCCCGGGCAGTGCGCCGATGGCCGTCCCGAGCATGCTTCCGCGTAGCACCTGCAGCGGATGTTGCCGCAGTAACGTGCCCTGTCCGCGAAAAATCTGCCCCATGCCTTGTCGCCAAACGGGCAAGGGGCCATCGGGCGACACCGCATAACGGATCACCTCCGAAACGGCGAACATGCCAATCATCACGGGGGTGAGTTGCAGCCCGCTCATCAGCGCCCCCGAGCCGAAGGTGAAACGTGGATACGCCGCGGGATTCTCGAAGCCGACCGTGGCGATCAATAATCCGATCAGCAGCGAAACCATGCCCTTCAGCGGACGTCCCGGTGCGATGAATACGGCGCAGGTGAGGCCGAGCAGAACGAGCCAGAAATATTCAAAGGAGCTAAACTGCAGCGCGACGTCGGCCAATACTGGCGCGGTCGTGACCAGCACGGCCGTTCCGAACAAACCGCCGATCACCGAGAACACCAACCCCGCTCCGAGTACTCGCTCGGCCTGTCCGTGGCGCGTCATCGCGTAGGCTTCATCGCAATAGGCTGCAGACGCGGGCGTACCAGGCATTCGCAGCAGCGCGCCCGGAATATCGCCTGCAAAGATCGCCATCGCCGCCGCGGTCACCATGCAGGCGACCGCGGGCACGGGCGCCATGAGAAACGTCACCGGCACCAGCAGCGCGGTGGCCATCGTTGCGGTCAAGCCCGGCACCGCTCCGACAAACAGCCCGAATAGTCCGGCCGCGACCATCACACCGAGCACGGTCGGGTCGAACACCAGCCGCAAAGCCTCGAGGACGGAGCCCATCACCAGGCGAAGGCCTCCAGCCAGCCCCACGGCAGGGGCACGCGTAACAGGGAGTAGAAGGCGACGTGGAGCCCGAGGTTCACGCTGGCAGCGAGGAGCGGTATCCATCGCAGCCTTACTCCGAAAGCCAGGAACAGGCCGCCGAGAAAGAAAAAAGCAGTGATAAAAAAACCAACCGTCTCCACCACCAGGGCGTAAAACAGAAGGGCGCCGATCACGAGCGCGCCCTTGAGCGCCAGCCGCGGCTGACGCAGTCCTTCGACCTGGGCAAAGGGCGCGGCGTCGTGCGGTTTCAAACCGGCTCGGACCAGCAGCGCGCCGGCGATGGTAAGTCCGCCGCCGATCAGCATGGGGAACACGCCCGGTCCGATGCTCTGGCCCGGCGCCGGCGGGAAGGTCCACGCATAGGCGGCGACAGCTCCGCCGAAGAGCAGCAGCAGCCAACCCGTTAGCGTATCACTAATCCGCATACGGAGAAAGCCGGTCGCCGTTCTCTGACCCGGCCGGCATTGTCCCGCAGTCGCTCGCTGACTCCGGCCTCATTTCGCGAGACCGACGGCCTTCATGAGGACGCCCATTTGTTCGTCCTCTTTGGCCATGAATTTGGCGAATTCCTCCGGCCCCGCCCAGCGCCGACCGAAACCACGCTGAGTCATGAAGTCCTCGAATTCCTTGCTTTCGTACGCCCGCTTGACGGCGGCTTGCAGCCGGGCCTCGATCGCATTGGGCAGATTCCGCGGAGCGCCGATGCCGCGCCAGGCGCCCATGGCCCACGACGTGCCGATGGCCTGCGCGCCCGTGGGTACGGCCGGGTAGAGCTGCGAGGGTTTATCATCGAGAATCGCCAGGCTCTTGACCCGCCCGGCATCAATCAACGAACGACCCTCGGGATGAGAACCGGGCACCAGGTCCACGCCGCCCGCGACAAGATCGAGCAGGCCGGCGGCGTTACTGACACTGGGAACCCAGACGACCGCGCTGGGCGGGATGTTCTGTTCCCGGAGTAGTCCATAAAGGGATACATGCCAGATTCCGCCCTGGGCCGTGCCGGAAGCTTTGAGTTTCCCGGGCTGGGCGCGGATCGCCGCCAGCAAATCCCCGAGGGTCGCGTACGGGGAATCGGCACGCACCTGGATCGCCGTGGGATCCAGATTGATGAGACCCAGTGGAGTGAACGATGCCCCATTCAGGCGCGTCAGCTTCTGGTGATGCATCATGGCGATTTCAACGGTGAGAATTCCGAGGGTGTAGCCATCCGGTCGGGCATTCGCGATCGCGCTGTGGCCGACGACGCCACTGCCACCCGCGCGGTTGACCACGTTGACCGGTCGTCCGAGATCGCGCTCGAGCAGGGACGCGATCATGCGGCCGACGGCGTCGGTTCCGCCGCCCGCGCCCCAGGGCACGATGAAGGTGATGGGTCGCACGGGATAATCCGCGGCGCGACCGACACACACGAAAATCGAGAGCAACAAGACAGCGAGGGATGGGCGCGTCATGATTTCATGAGCGTGTGAATGCTTGAGGGAGATGCCACTGAAAAGATCGCACGCGGGTCCGGCGCTCTCTGTTTGGGTCTTTGAGCCAAAGCGCGCCGACTGAACTCAATAATCGCGGAAGGGTCCTCGCGGCTCCGCGGCCTGTATCTGCTCTTTCTACTCGTCGAATTTGCCCTTCATCAGTGCAAGCACGTCCGGACGCTCGGTGGACAGATCGCCAGTTTCTCCCACGTCATCGTTGAGGTCGACGAGCCCGCGGTGCGGAAACGTGCTACCAAGGAAGAGGCAGACTCCGTCGCCCCGGGACTGTCCAGAATCCCTCTTGCCAGGACGTCACTCTCGATCAAGTGAAGGTTAGCAACCTTGTGGATCGATCCTTTGGGCCACTGCTAAAGCACGTCCAACCTGGCCAAACGCGCGAGTTCACGCTGACGATCATCGAAGGTGAGGAAGCGGGCGGCCTTTAGGGCCAAGGCCGAGGCAACGTGTAGGATATCCATGCCCCGTGCCCCCAATCCCTCCGTGTGTTTCCGGCCGAGGACTTCGGCATGCTTGAGCGCCTTCGGCCAGTCCAGCGGCACGACATGCAACACTCCCGCCGTCTTGTCGCTTTCAATGTCGTCCAGCGCCTTTTCCCGCTGACCCGAGGTGATCTGGCGGCGAAACACGCAGAGGCGGATTGCATTGCGCAATTCATGCTCGGCCAGCGGAGTGAAAAATAAAGGCAGCAGCCGCGGTGCGTCGGCCACCGCACGGACCGAGTTAGCATTCTGGATATAAAGCGACACGAGGAAACTCGTATCAGCGTAGACCGGCGCGGCCATCAATAGCGGCCTTTGTTGTCCGCCAGCAGGTCGCCCATCACCTGCGCCGGGATCACTTTGTCACCGTAGAGAGCCCGCAACCGGGCCTGGAAATCGGGCACGGCGGGTTTCCGCCTTGGGGCGTCACCAGCCGGGATGAGGCTGGCCACGATCTTGCGGCGCCGGGTAATGGCCACCTCCTGCCCGGCGTTGACCCAGGCGAGGACTTTGGGGAACTCGGTGCGCAACTGTCGGACGGTCGCGGTCTTCATGTGAAACATATTGTTTCACGAACAAATCGAGTCAAGCCCCGCTCTCCAGGCTGCAGCCGTGACACTTCTACGTTGGTCGGTTAAGCAGCAACGCAGTCAATATAGTCAAGAGTCGTAGCATGATTCCTTCCGCTCGTCCATGTGGTGCTACGGGGTGAGTCGTTATATCAGGGAACCATTTTATCGACCAAAACCAGGAAAATTACGAAATCCTATGGGACGGTAATGGATTTACTTTCGTCCTGAGGAAGGGCGGCCACGATCCTGCGCACCAGGCCATGGCGGGCGGCGGGACGATCAAGCACGTTCACGTTTCCCTGCCTCACGATCACGAGATCGAGACTCGGGATGACGCAGGAATCGTTGCACCGATCTCCATGGGAAGCGAAAGCATCCGGCGGCACGCCTTCAACCTGATCGTAGGTCCAGAAGGTGTAACCATATTCTTTAGGCGCGTTACCGTCGTTGCGCACATGCCGGCGGGTCGCGAGCTCGAGCCACTGTGCGGGCACCAGTTGTTCGTTGCCCCAGCGCCCCTGGCGCAGCCATAGGTAGCCGAGTCGGGCGAAGTCGCGGGCCGAGATGCGCAGTGTGCTGCCGACGACCGAGTTTTCTCCGAAGGGACTTTTGGTCCCGTCGGCTCGATAGGCGTCGCAGCCAATGCTGCCACCGACTGCCCAGCCGGCGCGTTCGGAAAAATTAAATCCAATGCCTTTCCCGTAAGGTATCTGCCGGTAGCGGTTGTCGCGAACATCGCGCGGGAATCCCATTCTGCTTAACACGCGGTCGTAAAGGTACGGCCCAACCATTTCGCCGGTGATGTTACGCATCGCCAGC
The DNA here is from genome assembly GCA_038320495.1 of Opitutales bacterium. GTDB lineage: Bacteria > Verrucomicrobiota > Verrucomicrobiia > Opitutales > Opitutaceae > ER46. Next base: position 4,888 of record JBBQEG010000137.1, read on the forward strand.
GCGAACTGCTCCAGTCCGAAGTTACTATAGTAAAAATCGGTCCCCGGATCGAAGAGCAGCGTCCGCTGGGAGGGGATGCGATCGAAATGCCACCAACCGAAGCAATACTCGTACATTTGTAGTGCTCCGGAGTAGCCGGGCGTATACTCTCGTTCGGCCGGCGGTTGCCACCATGGCTCCAAGCCGGGATGGCCGGATGTCATCGAGAGCACGTGACGGACAAGAATGTCTGTCTTGCGGGGATCGGTCAGCGGTTGCGTCCAGATTTGCGGGATGAGAGACGCCGCGCTCGACGTCCCAACCAGCGGCGTGTCGAGGTTCACGCGATCGCGATATTCGTGCAGGAATACCCCGGCGGCGGTTCCGAAGACCGATTTGGTCGAGGACTTTATGTCGTTGCAAATCTCCGCTGTCCACGGCTGCGGGCCGCCCTCGCGGCCGGTCACGTAGTCTTCGACAATGAGGTGCCCGCGATAGACGATGAGCAGCGCCGAGCCGAACTCCGCGCTGTACGGCTCGGCCCGGTGCCAGGCGCGAACCGCATCGAGCCGGGCGACGTCGACGCCAAGCGAAACGGGTGCCGCCGTGCGCCAGCCGCCGGTAGATTCCGGCGGCGGAAAATAGTCTTCGGCGGCCCGAGCGGAACCAAGCGCCGCCGCGGTCAGGATCACGCATACCACAAGCCGACGAAGCGGAGAGTTCATGGAGAGCTATTCTTCGCGGCAAAGCTTAGGGGAGGGAAGCAAGGATTTCATGCCTGGGCTTTTTCTTGCAGCAGCCGTTATGGCCACAGTAGTTGCAGAATTGCATCGTTTATTTATAAGAGATTGAAGATGACCTTAAAGCGCGACAGCCTCAGGGTGTATATTGATCTGTTTACCGTTAGACGTATCGCAGCCGCGGGGTAGTCGCCGTTTCAGGTGCGCGTTGAATCGGACTTTCGCGGCGTGAACGTCGCCATGAGTCCCAACGTTTGATAGCCAATCGCCTCGTACAGTTTCGAGCCGTTGTGCGACGCCAAGAGAACCGTCGCTGTCGCCCCCGTCTCTCGACCCTCCTCATGCATCCGTGCCAGCAGCGCGGTGGCGACTCCCCGCCGGCGGTATTCAGTTTTCACGTACATGTTGGTGCACCAGTCAAACTAGGCGCCGGCCTCGCTTGCGGTGACGGTCACGGCAAGCGTGGCGGCCGCCTGCGGCAGGGAACCCCCACGGGGTCACGCCTGGTTTTACGGACTATAATTTTACCTGCACCTTGGGTGCGTCGACCACGATTTCGGAAATGCGTTCGCCGTTGCCGCCCGCGGGCGTCACGACGACATGAAGGGGTTTTGCCATTGCCAAATGCACGTCGCGTTGCGGGAACGCCATCACGATCTCCTCCTTCGCAAAAACCTCGGCTATGCGGTGTCGCAATTCATTCTCCGTGTCCAGCCGCTCCTCGATTGTTGCCCAGAAAAAAACCTCGAACACCAGTGAGCTTTCTCCGAAGTCAGCGAATTTCACCAGCGGCTTCGGCGTCGTCTGCACGGTTTCAATCCCAGTCAGAACTCCGTACAACAACTCCGCGACCTTACGCGTCGGCGAACCGTAGGCAACCCCGACGCTGATCATCTGGCGCACGACTTCATCCGACAAGGTCCAGTTGATCACGGGCTGATCGAGGAGCCGGCTGTTTGGCACGACCATGTGCGTGTTCTCGAGCGTGCGCACGATCGTGCTGCGCACACCAAGGCTCTCGACCGTCACCCGCCGCCCCTCTATTTCGATCACGTCGCCCTGATTCACGGGCCGCTCAATGAGAAGGATGATGCCGCTGATGAAATTGCTAATGAGGTTTTGGCTGCCAAAACCAATGCCAACGGCCAGCGCGCCGCTCGCCACTGAGAATTGCGTAAGTGAGATATGGAAAAGATTGAATGCCACTACCAGCACCACGACGAACAGTGCGTAAAACCAGAGCGACTGCCAGGCGGCCCGACGCCCCGGGTTCATGCCGATGCGCTTGAAGACCTGGCTCGAGACCTGTTCGCTGAGCCAACGCGAGCCATAGTAGCCGAGCACCACGAGCAGCAACACGGCGAGCATCGTCTTCACCCGCACAGGTTGATCCTGCACGGAAAAGGCCTCGAAGTTCCAAGCGCTGGCCAGGGAGTCCCGTAGCCGGGCCGTCGAATCACCCCACGAAAACAAGGTGACCCGCGTACTGATTTCCTCCTGCAATCGAGTGCGCTCGACGCGGAGACGATCGATGTCGGCCATTTCCGACTGCCTCAACTCGATCCAAGCCGTCAGCCGCTTGACCCGATCCACGCTCCACAGGGGGGACTTCTCGTCGGCCGCCGCTGCATGGGTCAAGCGGCCCTGCCAGTCCTGTAGTTCGCGGCGGCTGCGGATCAAATCGGTCAATTGGCGCTTCCGCTCGGCGGCGAGTTGATCAATCACCTCCCGATTGTCCTTCGCGACGGCGCGCAATTCCGATCCTGACATTTCGCCCGACAGGACCTGGCGTCGGAGCGCCGTTACCGTTGCTTTTTCATCGAGCCGTTCGCGCTGCGACGTCAGTACGCTGAGCGTGAGATTCGCAGTCTGACGGCTGGCCCGTCGCGACTCCAGTTCGTCGGTGATCTTCTGGATGACCGCGCGACGTTCGGTAGCGATCACGAGCTGGGTAGCTGCCTCGGCTTCCTCCTTGGCTGCTGCGATGGCGAGGTCAAGTTCCGCCGTTCGTTTGGCCTGTGACTCCGTGGACGGGGGCGGTCCAAGCATCAGATTTGCACGCAACCAATCGAGGCGAGGGCGCAAGAGGGTCTGCTTCGGGCCGAGCAGTGACTGCTGCAGTTTTAATGTTCTCAGTGCTTTCTCGCGCAGATGCATGGTTTCCTCCGCGAGGCGGCTCTCGAGTTCCGCGAGGCGAAGATTACCCGGCGCTTTCCCGGCCGTTTCCTTGGCGCCAACCGTTCCCCGCACAGCGCGCCGCTCACGCGCCTTTTCTTGCAGCACTTCACGAGCATCCCGCATGGCTGCTTCGGCATTGCCGACGTCGACCTTTAGCGCCTCAGTTGCCTCATCAAGGTAGTCGCGCTCGCCGTAAAGCTGATCGAGCAACGCTAGATTATAGGGCGGCGTGAAAGTCGCTTCTGGAGGACGGCGATTGCGAGTGCTTTCCTCGATCTCTGCGGCCTCGTTCGCCAGGTCCGAGGCGTGTTGCCAAGTGCGTTGTTGCTCAGCATGAATGGCATCAATGCGTTCGAGCAACGCGGTCTCCTCCGCCAGCCAGCGCGCGGCATCGTCCGAACGCGCCTCGGGTAGCTTGGCCAGCTCAGCGCGCGTCGCGGCGATTTCTTTTTGCACGGCGCTGCGCCGCTCCGCAATCGCCACGGCGGATAATTCAGTTTTTTGCGCAGCTCCCGATGGCGTGGTGGCCTCGACGATGCGGTCGGACACGGCGTTCGCCGCGAGGAGCGGTTTCATCCCGCCGAACAGCGAGCCCACCGCGAGCACGATCGCGAAATGACCCGCCAGGGAATGCGCAGACGTCTTTACGGGCGAGGATACTCCCCGGCTCACCTTGGCGTGGCTCGCATCCGCATGAACGCAGTTGAAACGAGAGCGTGACGAAGAGCGCGGAAGATTGATCACAAAATGAGGAGCAGACAGCGACCTCAAAGGATGACAACGCCGCCGCAATCGTTTTTCCCTACGTTGCCCGCCCCCGCAACTAGAATGCTATAGACGGACTCGGGCCGAAGCGTAACGATGTCACGCGTTACGCGTTACGGGTGACGGAACAGGCAGGAATGCCTGTGACACTTCGATTCGGAGCGTGATTACAACAACTCCGTGGCGAGCTCAGCGAGCCGGGAGCGCTCGCCCTTAATTGCCTTCACGTGCGCGGCAATCGACTGGCCCTTCATCCGGGGGCAGACCGACGGGGTCCGTGAATTGCTAGGCTCCTCCTGCGCTGTTGAAGCGTAAAAAGTAGCATCTAACGTCCCGACCGTTAGCTCGCCCCTGCGACCCCCCCAAGCGACATCCCATTGCTGGAGTTGGTGGCACCCCATATCTTCAGTGCTGTCGCGCTCGGAGCCGCCTAACTCAGCTGAGCGATTTTCGAGACCGCGGATCGTCCCCTCATGAAGTTGTCCCCATCCGCCAGCGGCAAATGGCCGGGTGCCATCGGTTTTCAGTGGACCGGCCATCGGATGATTCTCGGGGTCACTTTCGGAAATAAATCCTCTTCCGAAAGCGTGGCACATTCGCAGAGTGATTTGCCCATGTCTTCATCGCGTCTGAATCCGCTTTCCCAGTCGAATCCGGGAATGATAACCCCAGAACAATTCGGAGATGGGCCTCTCGCGGATGGGGTCGAGCCCGTGCTCGACGCGGTGCCCAGCGCGATTTTTGTCGTCGATGACGGGTTTCGAGTGCGCTACGTTAACGCCCCGGCGCCGCTGGATTATTTGGATGGCAAAGGACCGTTCGCTGAGCGCAGCGTGCATCCCTTTCCGCGAGTGGTTTTTCTCGATCTTAAGCTCCCTTATGTGCTGGGGGACTCGATGTCCTCGCCACCATCGGAGCGACGACGTGCTCCGGCACCTGCCGGTCGCCGTGCTCACCTCCGCGCCCGAGGAGCGCGACCTGCGACGGGCGCACGAATTGGGAGTCGAGGCCTATCTGGTGAAACCGGCGGAGGTGGAAACTCTGCAGGCAATACTTGCCAATTTTCCAACCCGATTCCGATCGGATAAAATCCTTTTTTCCATGACCACCTCCACCACCACGTATTCAAATTTGCGACACAGTGAAAAGGCCGGCGAGGAAATCGGCGCGCGGGTGCTGCGCGCCTTCGATGGCAGTTCACCCGATGCACTGATCGTATTCGCCTCCTCGAAACACGACTACGGCAAGCTGCTGACCGCCATCGATCGCACCTGTCATCCGAAGACCATGATCGGCTGCTCCTCGGCGGGGGAGTTTACCAACGACGCTTACAATGAAGGCGCCGCTTCGGTGGTGGCGCTGAAGTCCTCCGATATGGCATTCAACGCGGTGGTGGGGCGCGGGCTGCGGAACGACCGCGCGGGCGCGGCACGGGACGTGATCGACGGATTTCGCGGTACCCGCTCCCACGAGTATCCCCACCGCTCGGCTTTGGTGCTGACCGATGCGCTGGCGGGAAACGCGGACGATTTCGTCGAGCGGCTGACCTCCTTGACGGCGGGAACCTACCAGCTTTTCGGCGGGGGCGCGGGGGATGATGCGAACTTCACTCGCACGCACGTGTTTTTCGGCACGGAGCCGGTGCCCGATGCCGCGGTCGCACTCGAGATCCTTTCCCTCAAACCAATTGGGATCGGCGTGCGGCATGGCTGGCAACCCGGCGGCGATCGGATGCGCGTCACTGAAGCGAGCGGCATGAAACTGGTCAGCATCGACAACGCGCCGGCCGCGGACGTGTTTCAGGAATATGCCCGGAAAACCGGGCAGACCTTCGACCGGCGCGAGCCCCTGCCATTCTTTCTGCACAACGTGATCGGCATCGAGACCCCGGCCGGTTATCGCCTGCGCGTGCCGCTGGCCGTGAACCCGGATGGTTCGATGCAATGTGCCGCGGACATTCCCACCGGGGCGATCATTCACTTTATGACGCCCAAGCCCGGTTCGGCGCTAGCCGCGACAAAGACCGCCCTGGAGCAGATGAAGGGACATCGTCCCAGCACCGCTCTGTTCTTCGACTGCGTGGCCACCCGCCTAAGAATGGGGAAAGACTTCGGCTTTGAACTGGAGGCGGTGAAGCAGGCGCTGAACGGCTCCGGCTACGCGGGCTGCAACACCTACGGTCAGATCGCACGCAGCGACGGTCAGTTCAGCGGATTTCACAATTGCACCGCGGTAGTCGCCATCCTGCCCGAATGATCGATTCGGCGACAGCCACTTTTTCCCGGGTGGAACTTATCCGGTTATTGGCCGATCTGCTCGAACCCGCGCGCCGGGTCCGGGCGATCGCCGATTTGTCATTGGTGCTGGGCATCGAGACATTTCTCGTTCTGGTGCACGACGCCGAACTGGGGAAACCACTCGCGGCGCCCGGATTTCCCCAGACTTTTCCGGACTATGGGTCGTGGCACGAGTTCATTAAATCAACGCGTGCGCGAAAGCATCATGCCGGCTCGCTGCCCTGGCCCACGGCGACGAACTACATGCCCGCGTTGGGTGAGGCGGTCGGCGACCGCGCGCTGTTGGTGCTGCTGGGCGGCCGGCCGCAGGCAGAGCCGGTGAGGGAACTGCTCAACCTCATGCCGTTGGTCACTCCGGGATTCGTCTGCGAACGCAGCGTCGACTCGATCGCAGTACAATTGCAGCTTGCCCGTCAGGTCACGCGCGAATCCTCTGCACTCGCCTCGTCGCTCGACGAGGCTCGCCGCGCGGCGCAGCAGGAAATCGCGGCCCGAACGCTGGCAGAATCCGCGCTCCGGCAAGCCCGGGACGAACTGGCGAGGACTAATGAGGAACTCGAGAGGCGGGTGCGGGAGCGGACCGATCGGTTGAGTGAGACGATCGCCGAACTGGAGGCGTTTTCTTATTCGATTTCCCACGATCTTCGAGCGCCGCTCCGGGCTATATATGGCTATGCGGATGCCGTGATCGAGGATGCCGCGGACCGCTTGGAGCCGACAGAACTCGAGCACGTGCAGCGCATCTCCCGCTCGGCCCAGCGTCTCGATCGGCTGGTTCAGGACGTGCTGCGTTATAGCCGGGTCTCGCGGACGGAGATTGCTCTGGTTCCCGTGGCGGTCGAACCGGTGATTCGCGATGTCATCGCGGAGTCTCCGGTCCTGCAGGCGCTATCCGATCGGATCACAATCGTTGGACCAATTCCAGCCGTGCAGGCCCACGAAGTTTTGCTGACCCAGTGCTTCTCGAACCTGCTGCTCAACGCCGTGAAATTCATCGCGCCAGACCTGTTGCCTGAAATTCGCATCTGGAGCGAAGTGCGCGGCAAGATCGTGCGCGTGTGGATCCAGGACAACGGCATCGGGATTGCGGACGAACACATCGGGCGGCTCTTCGGGATGTTTCAACGCATTCACCCGGAATCGTTGTTCGAAGGCACGGGCATCGGTCTGGCCATAGTGAGACGCGCGGTAACTCGATTCGGAGGGGAAGTTGGGGTGGAATCGACTGAAGGGGTCGGGAGCCGTTTTTGGTTGGATTTGCAGGGAGCCTTTCCGAAAAGGCTCATCCCGGACGCCGTAGTTTAGCCGCGGGCGGCGCGCCCCTCGGGCGACGGGTTGCTCCTTTCAGGGCGTGCCCACGCGGTTCTGCTTAAGCCACCAGAGGTCGAATGATTTGGCGAGCTCGGTGAGTTGCTCCGGCGTCGGCGGCTTCACCACGTAGGAGTTTGCTCCGTTTTTATACGCGCGATTGAGGTCAACCGGCTCGTTCGACGAGGTAAGCACGATCACGATCAGTTTTGCGAACTGCGGTTGCTTGCGGATCCACTCCAAGACTTCGTGGCCGGATTTGAAAGGCAGCTTCAAATCGAGGAAGACGATAATCGGC
>JBBQEG010000138.1:0-12424 GCA_038320495.1 Opitutales bacterium
GAGCGCGCGCGTCCTCCTTCGACGGGAATTTCGAGTCATCGATCATCGCGCAGGAGTGCGCGTGACGCTGCGCGACAAATTGCCGGCCGTGGGTCGGATTCGACCAGGTTTAGGCGTGGCGAATGCGCTGGGCGGTAAAGGTGCACTCTTCGGTCCGATGCTGGCTGCGGAATGGGCACGACTGATTCGGTTCGGAGCGCCGCTTGATCCCGAACTCGACGTGGCGCGATTCGGGCATTAGCCCTCGGAGTTTTGTTCTCATCCGCTCGCATGCTCCGTTCTTTGGAGAGATGGCCCGTGAGTGGCTGGCCCGCCCACCGCGCGACCAAAACGATGTCGCATATGCGACATCGTTTTGGTCGGTCGCGGGCGTGGGTTGACGCTGCGAAATGATCCCGGCCGTTTTTTCTGCGTGCCCAAGGGCTGATTGCACGATCGATGTTGGTCTGCGCAGTGGCGTGGATCCGGCGACTGTATTGCGCGGGCGTCGCAAGAGTGGGTGTCGGCAAGGCGCCAACAGAAGGAAATGAGCGAAGGGTTCATGGGCAAATTGCTCGGAATCGACTCGGTTCTTCCGGACGTTCAACCCTGCTGGCGTCACACGGTTGCAAGACCGCGGCGAGCGTCCCTCCGTTGAATCATTTGCGAGCGGAAGGCTGTGCTTCTCGCTCATTTTGTTCAGATCACGCCTTCGCATCGAATTATTGAAGACTTTCTGTAACTTTCGGCCTCACTTGGTGTTTTCCAATCATGTCCGCCGCATCGCTCTCCGAGATTTCATCCTCTGCTGCGTCCCAAACCGGGATGCAGGCGGTGGCCTCGTCGCCGGCGCTTTTCATTGTAGAAACGATGGAAGCCTGCGTCGGAGCGCTTGACCTCCCCGGGTTGAGTCCGGGTCGGTTACGTTCCAAGTCAGGGTCGCCCCGTTCTTGCACCTGTTGCGCGGACTCACTCGTATGAATATCGCAGTCAGTGCACACCCAACCATCATGAATCGTTCTCCTGCGGCCCGTCCGGCCGGCTCCACTCTTCCGCCTGGTGGTAAATCTTCCAAAGCCAAGTGGTTTGTCTTGGGCGGGATCGTGCTTCTGCTCGTCCTCGGCGGGCTCGCTTACCAGAAGCGCAAGTCGGCGGATGAGGATTTCGTCGTCACCACCGAGAAGGCCATCATCAAGACGATCACCCAGCTGGTGAATGCGACGGGCAAGATTCAGCCCGAGGTCGAGGTGAAGATTGCGCCCGAAGTCTCGGGGGAGATTGTGGATCTTCCCTTGCGCGAAGGCGCACTGGTGAAGAAGGGTGATTTACTTGTGCGGGTTAAGCCCGACAACTATCGCTACCAGCTCGATCAACGCGAAGCCGATCTGGCCGCGACGCGCGCCTCGTCCGTGCAAAGCAAGGCACAGCTGCTCAAGCTGCAATCGGACCTGAAACGCACCGAGGATCTTTATAATCAGAAGCTCGTATCGGACGCTGACCATACAGCGGGCCTGGCTGCGGTCGAAGCGGCTGAAGCCGGATATCAGAACTCGATTGCACAGATTCGGCGAGCGGATGGATTGCTCAAGCAGGCGCAGGATCAACTGGACCGGACCGTCATCTACTCACCGATGGACGGCACCGTGAGTTCCCGCACGAGTGAAGTGGGTGAGCGGGTGGCTGGCACCGGCCAGTTCAACGCCGCCGAAGTCATGCGCGTGGCCGATCTCAGCAATATGGAGGTGCGCGTAAACGTGAACGAGAACGACGTCGTTAATGTCAAGGTGGGTGACCAGGCGCGAATCAGCATCGACGCATATCCCAATCGCAAGTTCAGCGGGAAGGTGAAGGAGATCGCCTCGGCCGCGAAAACCCTGGGAGCGAACACGCAGGAGGAAGTCACCAATTTTCAGGTGAAGATCCGCATTGCCGACAAGGATGTGGCGTTGCGCCCGGGGATGAGCGCCACGGTCGATATTGAAACGAAAACGGTGGAAGGTGTCGTGGCGGTGCCGATCCAGTCGGTCACGGTGCGCAGCCGCGAGGGCAGCAAGACGATCGAGGAATTGGCGACCGCGCGTGATAAGCAGGCGCGGGAAACGCAGGGCGACGGTGCCGCGGCGGCGGTGAACGAGAAACAGCAGATCGAGCGGGAGCGGACCGATCGCGAGGGATTACAGCGAGTGGTGTTTGTGCACCAGGCGGGCGTCGTGAAGATGGTGCCGGTTGAAACCGGGATCGGCGACACGCTGCACATGGAAATCAAGTCAGGGCTGACGGCCGGAGACGAGATCGTGAGCGGTCCCTTTAGTGTGATCACTCGCTCCCTGAAAGACGGGGCGAAGGTCCGCTTTGAGAAGCCGAAGAAGAAGGATGAGAAGAAGTCGTGAGCTGAAAACATGATGACTCCTCCACTTTCCTCCGCGGCGATCGAGGCGCGTGTAATCCGGCCACCGGGTGCGCTCGTGATCGAGATCGAGGGCGTGACCAAGCTCTATAAAATGGGTGCCGAGACGATTCACGCTTTGCGGGGTGTGGCGCTCACGATTCGCCGCAACGAATACCTCGCCGTCATGGGGCCATCCGGCTCCGGAAAGTCCACGTTGATGAACATGCTCGGCTGTCTCGATACACCGACGGCGGGCCGCTATGAGTTCGCGGGTAAGAACGTCGCCACCATGGTCGACGATGAGTTGGCGGAAATCCGCAATCGCGAGATTGGATTCGTCTTTCAGACGTTCAACCTGCTGCCTCGTTCCGACGCGCTGCACAATGTGGAGCTGCCCCTGATCTACGCCGGCGTATCCAAAAGCGAACGACTTGATCGGGCGCGGCTCGCGTTGGAGAATGTCGGGCTCGGCGACCGGGTCCACCATCGGCCCAACGAACTTTCGGGCGGCCAACGGCAACGGGTCGCGATTGCCCGAGCGCTCGTCACGCGTCCGTCCATCATCCTTGCGGACGAGCCGACGGGCAATCTCGATTCCAAGACGGGCGTTGAGATCATGCATCTCTTCGAGCAACTGTATGCCCAGGGCAACACCCTGATCGTGGTCACCCATGAGGAGGACGTCGCGCGGCACGCCCGCCGGATCGTGCGGTTGCGCGATGGCTTGATTGAGAGTGATTCCCCGGTGTGAACTCTTTGCTGGACACAACGACCGGCCGCCCGGTTGCACGCTGTCACCTGTTTCCAACTACACCGTCTTGATCCGTCTCGCGCCCTATTCCTGAAGATTGTTTCCGCCTTTTCATGCGCCGCCTTTATATTGAAATGATCGAGTCCGTCCGCATCGCGTTCGCGCAGATTCGGGCGAATACGCTGCGCTCGGCGCTCACCGCGCTTGGCGTGATCATCGGTATTGTGGCGGTGACGCTGATGGGGACGGCGATCAAGGGCATCGATGCGGGGGTAGACCGCAGTTTCTCCGGCTTTGGCGATGATATTCTGTATGTCACGAAATGGCCGTGGCGCGGGGTGGATGATTGGTGGAATTACCGCAACCGCCGGGCGATCCGGCATGAGTATGCGCGGAGTATTAACGAGTGGGTGGCCGCTAATCCCGATAGCCCGCTCAAGCTCGCGGTGCCCACTTCGAATCGTGGCATCAATATTATCCGCGGTGAATACAAGCTAAATAATATAATGATGTTTGGCACGTCGGCCGACTATGCACGGATCACGCGGTCGGACCTGAAGGAGGGCCGGTTTTTCAGCGACTTCGAGGCCCAGTCCGGGCGTAACGTGGTTGTGATCGGCTTTGATGTGGCGGACGCGCTGTTTCCGGCTGAGTCGGCGATCGGAAAGATCATTCGAATTCGGGACCAGAACTTCGAGGTGCTCGGCGTGACGGCGCGGCAGGGGAGCTTTCTCGGTCTCTTTAGCTGGGACTCGATGGTGGCGGTTCCCCTGACGGCGTATCGACGTTATTTCCGGGTGAGCGATCAAGGGGAGGTCCGCGTGCAAGTGGATCCGACCCGGATGGCGGCGGCGCGCGATGAACTGCGTGGGCTGATGCGGCGGGTCCGGCAGTTGAGCCCGGAGCAGCGCGATGATTTCGAAATCAACGAGCAGGGTACGATTCGTTCGCAGCTCGATCCGATTAAAAACGGCATTGCGCTGGCCGGCCTGTTTATCACCGGGCTGGCACTCTTTGTCGGCGCAATTGGAATCATGAACATCACCTATGTGAGTGTGAAAGAGCGAACGAAGGAGATTGGGACACGCAAGGCGCTGGGAGCCCGACGGCGGACTATCCTGCTGCAGTTCCTGATTGAAGCGGTGGCAATTTGTTTTGTGGGCGGGGTTGTCGGTCTGGCGTTTGCGGCTGGGTTGACGCAAATCGTCGCGTTGGTGGCGCCCTCGTTTCCGCTCGTGTTCTCGCTGAGCCTCGTGCTCGTAGGCTTGTCGATCTCAGTGTTGACGGGAATATTCAGCGGCTTCGCGCCGGCCTGGCAGGCGAGCAAACTCGATCCCGTGGTGGCGCTGCGGTATGAATGAGGCGAGCCGGAACGAGACGCAAACAGCTGGAACGCGGCACTCCTCCTCACGCTACGTTTCATTACTTATATGATTTCGTTTCCGAACCTTCGCAGCCCACTGCCCGCAACTGCTTCCTCGCTCTTCTTTACCCGTTTCTGATCGATTATGAATTTCACCGAAACCCTTCGTCTTGCTTTATCGTCGCTGGCGGCGAACAAGCTGCGCTCGGCGCTCACGATGCTGGGGATCGCGGTGGGCGTGTTCTCGGTGATTGGCGTGATGACTGTCATTACCGGATTACGCGGGTCGATTGAGACCGGTTTGAATGTATTGGGGGCAAACAGCTTTCAGATCTCCAAGTTCCCGGCGATTAACTTCTCCGATCCGCGGATGCGATTTCGAAACCGGGCGGATATAACCTATGCGCAGGCGACTGCATTCAAGGAATTGATGGCGGGGGAGGCGGAGGTGAGCCTCTCGCTGCGGCGGGGCGGTCGACGCGTGCTCTATCTCGATCAGCGGACGAATCCCAACATTCGACTGATCGGCAGTGACGAGAACTTTATTACAAGCCGCAATTACGAGATCTCAGCGGGTCGGAATCTGCAGCCGGACGATGTCGAGTTTGGCCGGGCGGTGGTGTTATTGGGTAGTGATATTGTGAGCCGACTCTTTCCCAATGAGGAGCCGCTGGGCCGGGTGGTGCGAATCGACGGGCAGAGTTACACGGTGGTGGGCATGCTGGCCTCGAAAGGCACCGCGTTTGGCGATAATGCGGACATTAATGCTATCACTCCCATCACGCAGTATTTAGAGACATATGGGCGCACCTTTCAATCGATCGGCCTTAATGTACAAGCGGTCGATCAGGAGTCACTGGCGCGGACGCAGGACACGGCGATTGGGATGATGCGCCGGGTGCGGGGGCTCGAGCCGGAGAGTGGAAATGACTTCGAAGTGTTTTCGAATGAGTCGTTGATCGAGGCGTTCAACAAGATTGCCGGGATCGTTGCGATTGGGGCGTTTGTGATCAGCGCGATCGCGTTGTTGGCGTCGGGTGTCGGCGTGATGAACATCATGCTCGTGAGTGTGACGGAGCGCACGAAGGAGATCGGCATTCGAAAGAGCATCGGGGCGAAGAAGCGAAATATCCTGATGCAGTTTCTCCTGGAGGCGGTGGTGCTGTCGCTGGCAGGAGGAGTGGCCGGTGTGATGGTGGGTGTGGTCGGGGGGAATATCGCGGCGAAAGTGCTGAGTGCGACCGCGGTATTTCCGTGGGGGTGGGCCAGCGCGGGATTGCTGGTGTGTTCGGCCATCGGGATTGGGTTTGGATTTTATCCCGCGTGGAAAGCCGCCTCACTCGATCCCATTGAAGCGCTGCGTTACGAATAAGTTGAGCAGGGATGGGTCTAAGGTCGAACCGCCGGGATGCGGTCAATGGGGTGTTTCCGCAGTTTTGGCGGGGATCGCGCCTATTTTCGAAGGGGTCGTTTAGTGCTATTATCAAGGTTCCTGCTGGCAAAGTTGAGGACGCCAATTGAGCGTGCTGAAACGCCTTTGCGGGCTTCTCAAACACATGACCGAAGACAGCGCGATCCTAGTGGTAGAAGACAGTGAAGACGACGTCTTCCTCATGCGGCGGGCGTTGGCGTCTGCCGGCGTGGGCAACCCGATTTTCATCGTGGATACGGGAGCAAAGGCGGTGGATTATCTTTCGGGCGTGGCACCGTTTGATGACCGGCGGAAATATCCGCTGCCAGCGATCGTGTTCCTCGACCTTAAATTGCCTCTGATGTCGGGCCACGAGGTTCTGGCATGGATTCGCGAGCAACCTCACCTTGAGGGTCTGGTCGTGGTCGTTCTCACGTCCTCGAACGAGGCCTCGGACGTGCGTCGCTCCTACAGTCTCGGCGCTAATTCGTACCTGGTGAAACCCTTAACTGCGCAACAGCTGATTGATCTCGGAAAGGCATTCAATTGGTCGTGGTTTAAGCAGGGGAGTGCGGCGACACTGCCGAAATCTGAAACGAAGCCCTGCAGCTGATCGTCATCGACGGAATCCTTTTGCTCCAAACCGTTTACCGTGGATCTCGCCACGACCGGGTTTGCGACTCCGAATGCCGAGCTGTTATCCGCGCCGGATTTCGGAGCCTTGGAAGCGAATTTGGATTCGGAAGACTTTCTTGGTCCGACAACGGATCGCGCCGGTCTTTAGGTCGACCTGCTCCGGAATTTCGATTTTGTGGATGTCGACCACGGCGTGATAACCGCGCTCGGAAAACACGTCGATAAGCATGGCGAGCGCAAGGGGATCGCTGAGTACCACATCCTCCGTGTTAATCAGGGCCACTCCGGAGATCGCGTGACGCAGGACGATGGGGATTACCTTTTTCTCGATGAACGACGTGACCTTGGCAAAGAGCTCGCTGTGTTCCAGTTCGTAGGCATCGAGGCGTTTCACCAATTCCTGCCGGGCGCCGACAATGATCTCGCTCGCGACCGGCACGCCGCGGAGGCGATCGACCGTACGGGGATCAAGCTCGAGCGTGCTCTGGTACTCGAGTTCGCGCAGAATGTTCTGCTCCACCTCTTCGAATGATCCTTGGGCATTGATGAAGTGGTAGTGGAAAATTTCCTTCAGCGACTGCAGCGCCTCCCACGTCTGCTCCTTGAAAACCCGGTACCGGCGGCGGGCGAGCGCCTCGTCGTGGTCGGTCGGTCGGTCTTCGTGGAGTTCGCCGGCACCGGTACGCATGACCTCCTCATTATGCAGCTGCGTTTCGAGCCCCCGTTTCAACTGTCGCGCGATCGACTCTTTTTCGTCGATGAACAGCACCATGATGTGGATCGTGGGCTGGCGAAAATAGATGCTTAATGGAGTGTGGTAAAACTCCCTCCGGAGGGCATGCATCTTATCGACGAGCAACTTCAAACACTCGACTTGCACGTTGGTGCGCGGAAAGCCGTCGAGGATAACGCCGTCCTGATATTCTTTATGGAGAAGCTGACGGAGCACGAGGCGAACGACCTCGCGGTCGCCGACCATGTTGCCTGCGTCCTTGAGTGAGCGGGCTTCGGGAGAATCGAGCAAGGCGCTCATGACCACCGGCGGGCAGGTGAGGCCGCGTGTTTTCGTGATGAATTCGGTGTTGGTGCCCTTGCCGGCGCCCGGGGCGCCGCCGAGCAGGATGATCTCCTTGGGGAAACGCAGGTTTTCCCGACCAAAGTCCGACTCCAAATCCTGCCACACCGAGCCAAAGATGAGATGAGCATCTTTGATCTCCAGGTCCGTCAACTTGCTGGGCGACGAGGCTAGCACGGGAGGGCTGATGATGGCGGGTATCGGCATGGTTCGAGTGAGGAGCTAGCTGACTCTGATTCGAAGATCGACACAAGAAAACCGATCTGGGGTCGGGCAAAAGGCCCATGAAGGCAGACCCCGAGTTTTTCAAAGGTTGCACCGGAGAAGCTCCGGACGGGGTCCGGGTACTGGGTTAAACCTGTCCGGAGCGGAGTTGCGGTGACTTTTTTCTTCGGCTTGATTAGAGGGATGATACTGTCTAATTAAATGTGAGTTAGTGGATTCGATATGGAGTGGATGGTCCGAGGCGGTCTTGGCGCCGAGGGTGTCAATCGTCGTTCGGGAGTTCGACCTTAGGACTTTGCGGGCGGTTAAAGTTGGCGACACATTCTCCACGCCGAAGAAGAAAAATATTTCGGCGGGAGGAACCGCACGAAAACGGATCGGTCAATTGAGGTAACAATTCGCGTGGGCTTAGCCCTCGGGATTGTTAAGTTGAAGCTGGACCTGGCGGGGTCGCGCAAGCGACCCCGCCTTGTTTTTGTCTCCACGGCGCGTTACTTGTTGTTCTTCCTTCTTCTCCATGCGAATTTTGATCGTCGACGACGAGGCCGGTATTCGGAAAACTACGCGCATCGCCATCGAAACGGCCGGCCACGAAGCCTCTGAAGCTCCCAGCGCGGCACGCGCGATGAAAGCGATCGAGGAGGAGCCGTATGACGTCGTGTTTTTGGATTTGAAGCTCGGTGCCGACGACGGTCTCGAAGTGCTCGGTCGCCTTCTCAAGGCGCAGCCGACCCTGATCGTCGTCATGTTCACCGCCTATGCGAACATCGCCACGGCGGTCGAAGCGATGCGCAAAGGCGCTTTCGATTTTATCCCGAAGCCGTTCACGCCGGATCAAATTCGGGGCATTCTCGCGAAAATCGAAAAAACGCGCGCTTTGCAGACCCGCGTGCGATCCTTGGAGAACGACCTCGCGGCCGAATCCCCACCGGTCGATCTTGAGACGAGCGAGTCCGGCACGCGCCTCGCGATTGAGATCGCCTTCAAGGCCGCCGATACGCCCGCCAACATCTTGGTTCTTGGGCCGAGTGGAACGGGTAAGAGTGTCCTCGCCCGCGAGATTCATAAACGCAGCAGTCAGCGCGACGCGTCGTTTGTCACTGTCAGCTGCCCCAGCCTTTCGCGCGAATTGCTCGAGAGTGATTTATTCGGTCACGTGAAAGGATCCTTCACCGGAGCGGTGGCGGATACGATGGGGAAGGTCGCAGCCGCGGATGGGGGGACGTTATTCCTCGATGAGATTGGAGAAATGCCGCTTGAGATTCAACCGAAGCTGCTGCGTTTGCTGCAGGAGCGCGAATACGAACGAATCGGTGAGTCCAAGGTCCGCCGCGCCAATGTGCGCGTCATTGCGGCCACGAATCGCAATCTCGCGGATGACGTCCGAGCGGGAAAGTTTCGCGAGGATCTTTTCTATCGGCTCAACGTGATCAGCGTCACGTTGCCGGGCTTGCGCGACCGACCGGCCGATTTGGTGCGCTTTGCTGAAGGCTACCGGAAGTTTTTTTCCGCGCGGCTTTCAAAGCGTGTCACGGGTTTTTCTCCGACGGTATCGGCCGCCTTCGCCGGTTACAAATGGCCGGGTAATCTCCGGGAGTTACGAAATGTGATCGAACGCGCCGTGATTCTGGCTGGCGGCGAAACAATCGAACTGTGCGACTTGCCTGAAGAGTTTGCTTTGCAACCAGAGGTGGGCATCGCGGTCGGTTCCCGGGTCACGATCGATGCTCTCGAAGCTGAACATATTCGCCGCATTCTCGCTCTCTCGCGCAATCTCGAGGAAGCGGCGCGTACGCTTGGAATCGATCCCGCGACGCTCTATCGCAAGCGGCAGAAACTCGGGCTTCTCTGATGGCGATATCACCTCCGGTGACCTTTCCTCGGGCAAGCCTCATTCCGCCCCTCCCGCGCTGCCACCGGCGCGGTTAAAGCCGCGACGACCGTACATGCTTCGTACGCGCCTCTATCTTGGGATCCTGCCGCTGCTGCTGCTCATCATTGCCACCGGCGGATATGCAATCCACGTGTGTCGGGATCTGGCGGGTTCGTTGTCGCGTGATCTGGTGAATAATTATCGGGCGGTCGTCGCCGGCCAGCAGATGCGGACTTCGGCTACGTTGATGACCAGTGCACTTGCGCAGTTCCCGCTCAGCGACGCCGAACGACGCACCTTTGATGAGCATCGGAGCGCATTCATGCGTGAACTGATGACTCAGGCCGCGATGTCCGCCGGTTCCGAACGGGCAGCCTTCGTGGCGGAGGTGGACACGCAGTTCACCAAATTGAAGGAACGTGGAGAGCGTTTGCTGCTCGAGGCCAGCACTGGGGCAAGTCGCGACTTCAACATGGCGATGGACCGCATCGTGGAGAACAGTAACGCCAACGTCGCGGTCCACGTCGCACTCGATAATCTTACGAAACACGATGCCGCCGCAGCGCAAACTACGGCGGAACGCGTCGAAGAACTCGCGGAGTCCACTCAACGCGTGATGCTCATCACGATCGCCGCCGGATTTCTCCTCTCTCTCGTCCTCGCATGGCGCTTGGCGGCTTCCTTGCTCCAGCCGATCCAGGCGTTGACCGCCTCGGCGGTGGCCTTGGGCGACGGCGATCTCGACCGGGAAGTGCCGGAGCTCTCGCGGGACGAGTTGGGTCAGCTCGCGCGCGCTTTCAACACCATGGCGGGCAAACTTCGCGCGTATCGCGATGCGACTCTCGCGCGGGTATTGCGCGCGCAGCGCACCATGGAGGCCACCTTAACGTCCGCGCCGGATCCGGTGTTCGTGGTCGGGCGGGATGGCACTCAGGAAGTTCGCAATCCGGCGGCGGAAGCCTTTGCCCAAATCCCGGAGTTCGCGCGCGGGTTTCCCTTCGAAATCGCCGAGCCGTTGCAGGCGGTGCTCGATAGCGGGGAGCACTATCTGCCGATCGATTATGGTCGGGCCGTGACGTACCGGGTGGGTCGCGAAGACCGGCACTATCTTCCGCGTATTCTCGCCGTGGGTGACAAACTCACCGAGTTCAACGGCGCCGCGATCATCCTGCAGGACGTCACCAAGTTCCGGCTGATGGACGACGCCAAGACCAATCTCGTGGGCACGGTGAGTCATGAACTCAAGACTCCGCTGACGAGCCTCCGGATGGCGCTGTACTTGCTCCTTGAACAAAACCTTTCGGCGCTCTCGCAACAACAGCGCGAACTACTCGAGGATGCGCGCGGAGATGCGGATCGCCTGCTCCGAATTTTGGATTCGTTGCTGGACCTCACCCGGCTCGAAGGGGGCGCCTCCTCGCTCGAACGGAGTGGAGTGGGCATCTCGGCGCTGATGCGCCGCATCGCCGGCGAGGCGCATCCGTTTGTGGATGCTGCCGGACAACGGCTCGCGGTGGTTATTGCGCCGGAACTCAGCGGTGCGACGCTGATGGTGGATGAGGGGAGACTGCGCCATGTCTTTATGAATCTGCTCTCCAATGCCTCGAAGTACACAGTCGCGGGCGGCTTCATCACGCTCAGCGCGGCGCCGGAAGAGGATGGCTTCGTTCGCTTCAGCGTGCGCGACCAGGGTCCGGGGATTCCAATCGATAGCTTGGGGCGAATATTCGAGCGTTTTTATCGCGCGCCAAATCAGGAGCAACGAACCGGAGCCGGGCTCGGACTGGCGATTGCGCGCGAGATTGTCGTGGCGCACGGCGGGTCGATTTCGTGCTTAAGCAAGGAAGGCGAAGGCAGTGAGTTTTCGTTCGTAATTCCGCGTTAGGCTTCCCTTTTGGGGCCTCGAATTTTGCGGCGGCGCAGAAATAACCTCGCATTTACCTCTGATCAAAGGCTGCGGCCTGCGGTGGAGGTTGCACTCCGTTCTTTTTTTCGTAAAGCTGCGCACGAAACTGGAGTTGCGGTGTCAAATCCGCCCGGCGTACTCATCGCGGTCTTTCCGGTACCCGAGCACGCAGCTTCTCCCATCCTATCAACCTCGGTCCAAAATTTACGTTATGAACAATCGCCACGATACGAGCTCGGCAGAAACGCCCGAACAACTCATTGAGCATATCAGCCGTCTCATGGCCGAAGCTGAGGCCATGATTGCAGGGCCGGTGTCCGATCAATCGCCGGGAAAACTCACTGACATCAAGGAGCGTCTTGAATCTGCCCGGGAGCGTTTGAATGATGTGTATGCTCGGGCTCGCCATAATGTCGTAGCCGGTGCGCGGTATACCGACGAGACCATCCGTCAGCATCCGTACCAGTCGCTCGCGATCGCGCTCGGCATCGGGGTGTTGCTCGGGGCGCTGATTCGTCGCAACGGCTCCTGATCCGCCCCATGGAAACGCGCACCCCCGGTCCGTCCAGCTTGCTTGGGTCACTGCGCGAGTTTGTCCATGCGCTCATGGGCTCGGTCCATGACCGGATCGAGCTGCTCTCCGTCGAATTGCAGGAAGAGAAGCAACGCCTGATCCAACTCTTGATCTGGCTCGGCGCGATTATGTTTCTCTCTCTACTCGTCGTCATTTTCGTCAGTCTGGTCTTGGTCGTCATTTTTTGGGAAACCGCGCGCGTGGCCGTGGTAGTCAGCCTTGCGGCTACCTACCTCGCGGCT
>JBBQEG010000139.1:0-12417 GCA_038320495.1 Opitutales bacterium
CGTTTCCCTTCGGAATCTCCGTGGCGATGGTGAACTCCCGGTTGAACGGCTCGGTCGGGAAACTGACCTTCCGCAAGTCGGCGAGCACCGGCTTTGGTTCGCGCTTTGGCAAGGCCCCCAAGGTTTTGGCAACCGCGTCGATCGTTGCATCGATGTCCATGTCGCCGACGATCGCGATCTCGATCGCGCCTCGCGAGAGTTCCGGTGTGACCCACGCGCGCACTTCGTCGAGGTTGCGTTTCATCATTTCATCCTTTGGTGGCAGTCCGAAGCGATGGTCGCCACTCGCTAGGAGGCGCGGCACTTCCAGGTTGAAGGGACCGCCGGCGGTGTGTTCGAAACTGAGATAGATTTGTTCGATCGCTTTCTTCGCCTGTCGCGCCGCTTCCGGACGGAAGCCCGGATCGGTGATGCGCGCGGCGATCAACTGCATCTGGAGGAGAAGGTCCTCCTGGTTCGTAACGCCGTTCAGGACGAAGGCATCGCCACCGGCACTGAACCCGACTCCGACCGTTTTGCCGGCGAGGATCCGTCGCAGGTCGTCGACGCTGTGCCGGCCGAGGCCGCCTTCGGTGTAACTCTGACCGGTGTAGAACGCCAAGCCGGGCTGATCGCGCGGTTCGGTGAGTTGACCGGATCCGATCCGCACGCTCATGCGCATGCGATTCGCCTCGAAATCGGTCTTCTTCAGATTGAGACGCACGCCGTTGTCGAAGGTGAGCAGAGTCACGTCGAGGTCCGCGACATGTTCGCGCTTGGTGACTTTTCCCGGCGTGCCGAAATCGGTGTACGCCCACGCGGCTGCGGCGACTTCTGCCGGTGGCGCTACGGGGATCCCGTTTGATTTTTTGTAAACGGCGGCGATCGCCGCCTCTCCTTCATTTCCGGCGGGGATCGGCGCGTTGCCGGTCACCATGATCAAGCGGTGCGGGGCACTCCACGTCGTGCGCAGGGCGGCCACGCAATCTTCGACGGTTACCTTTTCCAGCACGGGCGCATAGAGCGCGAGATCTTCGGCCGGCGTGGTGAACACCTCGCGATCGAGCAAGCCGTTCGCGATTTCATCGGCCAGCTCCGTCGAGCGACGCGTCGACGCGGTTTTCGCCGCCTGCTCCAGGCTGTTCCGGAACGTGGCGACCACTTCCTGCAATTCCGCCGCCTGAAAACCGTGCTTGAGGGCGCGGCGCAATTCCTGATCGGCGACGGCCAGAGCGTCGGCCCATTGATCGCCGCGAGTCGACAGCGACATTACGCTCTGTCGATAGAAACGGTAGGCTTCACCTGCTCCGGCGCTGCCGCGGATGAAAGGTGCATCTTCGGTACGCGCGAGCATGGCCAGGCGCCGGCTGAGCATGGCATGCGCGAGCGTGCGCGGCAGATACTTCAGCCGGTTCGCGGCGGTATCAGGCTCGGGTGAATCCGGCACGACGGTCGCGATGGTGACGTTGGTGTCGGGCGCTTCAGGCTCGGCGTGATGAAAAACGCTCACGCCATCGGGATGCTGCACGCGGCCGAGATCCGGCTGGTCGCGGGCGGGTGCGCGGGGTTCAAGGGAGGAGAACGCGGTGCGGATTTGCTGCTCCACCGCATCCACGTTGATATCGCCTACGACGACCAGCGACATGAGCTCGGGACGATACCAGGTGTTGTAGAAATCGAGAAACTCGTCCCGACCGGCGGTGGAAATCACTTCGGTGGTGCCGATGACATCGCGCTTGGCGAACATTGTGTCGCGCAGGAGGAAGTTATTGGTCGCGAGCCAGGTGCGATAACCGACGGAGTCCCGCGTGCGTTTCTCGCTGAGGATGATCCCGCGTTCCTTTTCGATCTCCGGAGCCTGCAAAAGTAGACCGCCGGCGTAGTCGCGAAAGACCTTCAGGCCTTCGGCGATGTTTTCCTGCTTAATTTCCGGCAGCTCGATCAGATACAGCGTGCGAGTAAACCATGTGCTCGCATTGGTATCTCCGCCGAAACTCATGCCCATGCGTTGAAAGAATTCGATCAACGTGCCCGGTGGATAATTTTCGCTGCCGTTGAACGCGAGATGCTCGAGGAAGTGGGCGAGGCCGAGTTGCTTTTCGGTTTCGTGCACGCCGCCGGCTTCGATCAGCAGACGCATCGAGGCGCGGTCGCGCGGCTCCTGATTGGGGCGAATCACATAACGCATCCCATTGGGCAGGGTGCCGAAGCGCGCCGCCGGGTCCGGCTGAAGGTCGCTCTGGGTGTGAGGAAAAGGGATGGCCGCGCCGACAGCCGAAACGAAAACCGCCGTGGCAAGGACGAGCAGGGGAATGCGACGCATGAGCATAGTGCCACACAAAGGCACAAAAGCCGCAAAAGGAAAACGGCGGGTTGTCTTGCGCAGGGCGCGACTGCGGGGTCTGACGCCGGATGAAACCGGCATTCCTGCCGGGGTTTGTCTTTGTCGATCCGCCCGACTCCACGGCCGACAGGAAATGCCCTCGCCGCATTCAGAGTGGGATTGCTTCGGGTGGGGTGCCAGCGCCATGACATGGCGGAGCCATGCTTTGGTTTTACCGCCTGCTTTTTCTTCCGGCGCTCCTCGTGATTGCACCGCGTTATCTCCTGCGGATGCGAAAGCGGGGCGGTTATCGCGCGCATTTCGGGCATCGATTTGGCGCTTATGAAAACGTGCCGGCGCGGTCGGCGGGAGCGGCGCCGCGCGTCTGGCTGCAAGCGGTGAGCGTGGGCGAGATGCTCGCGATTGGCCCGCTGCTGCAAGGGCTGCGGGGCGACGGGGTTGAGGTCTATCTGACCACCACGACGAGTACGGGCTATAAACTCGCGGTGGAACGGTATCGGGATCTGACGATTGGCATTGGTTATTTTCCGATCGACTGGTGGCGCTTTGCCGCGAGGGCGTGGCGCCGGATTGACCCTGATTTGGTGATTCTGACCGAGGGCGAGCGCTGGCCCGAGCATTTGCATCAAGCCGGGCAGCGGGGCATCCCGGTGGTTTGTATCAACGCCCGGTTATCTGATCGAAGTTATTCGCGGATGAAACGCAGCCGTGCAATTGCCCGGTTGGTGACTGCCGGAATCAGCCGCTTTCTTGCTGGATCGGCGGAGGATGCGGCCCGCTTCGCTGCTTTGGGCGTTCCGGCCGCGAAGATTACGACCACTGGTAATATTAAACTCGATGTGCAGATTCCGGATTTGAGCGAGTCGGAACGAGTGCAGTTGCGGCGGGAGCTCGGGTTGGCAGAGCCTTTGGTGTTGCTAGGGTCCTCGACGTGGCCGGGAGAGGAGGACGCGTTGGTGCAGGCCTGGCGGGCGGCGCGCGAAGCCGGGGTGCGGTGTTCGCTTCTGCTTGTGCCGCGTCATGCGGAGCGCCGGGACGAAATCGAACGGCTGCTCGCGAATGCGGGGGTGCGCTTGCACTTTCGTTCGCGGGGAACGGCGGTCGGTGACGTCGACATTGCCGTGGCGGATACGACGGGAGAATTGCGGCGGCTGACCCAGCTTGCCGACGTGGTATTCGTGGGGAAGAGTTTGCCGCCGCATTCGGAAGGGCAGACGCCGGTGGAAGCTGCGGCATTGGAAAGACCGATCCTTTTTGGCCCGGGCATGACGAACTTCCGCGAGATCGCGCGCGACTTGGTGGCGCGCGGTGCCGCGCGCGAAGTCGGGGATACGCCTGAACTGATCCGGCTTTCGCTCGAGTTGCTGCGCGAGGGGGAGCAGCGGCGGGCGATGTCGCAGGCAGCGGCGGCATGGCGGCGGGAGAATGGCGGGGCACTTGCGCGAACGCTGGCGGTTCTGCGTGAGGAGCTTCGGAAAACCAAAGCGCGGCCCGAGGCTGACCGGCGGTGATAATCTGGAAGGGAAAAAGGCGGTTTGGGATCGTGATTTTAGAGGTGAAAGCATGTCGCTTCGAATATTTCTCATTCCTGCATCGGGGTTTCCCCAAAGTGAGTCGCGCGACTCGAATTTGGTGATTGCACCCGGCGTCACCAAACCTACGTTCGCGATTTTTTAGACTGATGCAGTCACACGGACCCAAGCGCGTCTACACACCACATTCGCTCGAATTCTGGTTTAACAAACTCGAGAACGATTGGTCCGATTCGTTTTCCGCAGCGCAGCTTGAGCAGGGGCGGGAAATTTACCGCGACGGCCAAGTGCGGGAGCTGGAGCTCACGGACAAGGATGCGATCGTCCATCGTCGAGTGGAAAAGAAGGACGAGTATGCCGTGATCGAATGGACCGCGGTAGGCCTGAGTGTCCGCTCATCCTCGACCGACCGCGAGCTCGCCCATGCGTTGGCCGTGGCGGGGTTGCACGAGATTGAGGAACTCGTCGCGGACGAGATTTCTCCGCTGCCGGACGATTCGCCGGCCCAGGCCGCCACCAACGGGCACACCACAGGATCGACGAGCGACGGCCACCGCAATGGGAACGGGCACGCGGCTCGGAGTTACGGTGGCGGGATGTCGAAGAGTGGTGCGACTTCGAACTCCAGCGGTCAGGGCTCGACCACCGCGTCCGCGCCCGCTGCTGCGGCCAGTTCGAGATCCGCGACGTCGCGCACCTTGGTTCTGGTTTTTAAGACGAAGTCGTCGGGTTTGACTTTTCAAGCCATGTGGCTGGATCCGGACGCAAAGGCGAAGCATCCCGCGCTGGGGCCCGTCGCGCATGCGAACGGGGTGCACGCGACCTCGGGCGAACGCGCGAAGTTGATTGGCTTGGCGGCGTATGCGCGGAAGGCGCACTTCCACTATCATCAGGACACGGGCGTTTACACGATGGAGTCGCTCGTGGAGATTCCGAATTTCCTAAAGACGGTTCTGCCGGCGTGGCGGAAGGCTTTCACCATCGAGCTCGATGAGCGGTCCTCGAACTTGCTCAAAGGCACGCGCATGGTGGAGATGGAAGCGGTGGCGGAACGCAGTTCCGCGGGCCGCTCGTCAGGATGCTTGGATGTAGCGGCGTTGAATCTTCGTTGGATTTTCCGGGCGGGTGAGCGGATGCTGACTGACACGGAAGTGAACGCGCTGCTGAAGCGCGGTGGGCAACCTCTGATCCTTCCGAGTCTCGGCATCGTGGCGCTGTCGCCGGAGAAGTGGGAGAGTTACAACACCTGGCAGCGGAATGTGGATGAGACGCAGCCGGCCGGGGCGGTGGATTCGACGGCGCTGTCTCCCTATCTGATTTTCTCCTTGTTCAACGACGCCCGGATGCAGCTGACGTTGTCGCCCGAGATTGAGGCGTGGCGGCAAAGTGTCCTCGCGCCGTCGGCGACTCCACCCGCCGTGCCCGAGTTGCTGCGGCCCTATCAACGTCGCGGCGTCGAGTGGATGCATCATCTCTGCAATGTTGGCTGCCATGGTTTGCTGGCCGACGAAATGGGATTGGGCAAAACCCTTCAGGTCTTGTCGTTGCTGGCCGTGCGTCCGCTTTCGGACCAGCCGAGCCTGATTGTTTGCCCTGCCAGCGTGGTTCCGGTGTGGCGCGAGGAGATCGCGAAGTTTTTCCCGCATATCGCGGTTGAAGTGCTCAAGACCGGACATGACTTTACCCAAGGCACGCTGCAGCCGTCGGTGTGGTTGGCGAGTTACACGCAGTTGCGGAAACACCGGGCGCTGTTGAGCGGAACGGAGTTTGGCTACGCGGTTTTGGACGAAGGGCAGTTTATCAAGAACCCCGACGCGAAGATCACTCAGACCTGTTTCGCAGTCCGCGCGGCCCATCGGATCGTGCTGACGGGAACTCCGCTGGAGAACCGGCAACTCGATCTTTGGAGTATTTTTCGTTTCCTCCTGCCCGGGCTGCTGGGATCGCGGGCTGCGTTTGAGTCCGCGTTAATCAGTGATCGTGAAGGGACATTGACCCGGCTGCGCGCGCAGCTCGCGCCCTTCGTCCTACGCCGCACGAAGAAGGAAGTTGCGACGGAACTGCCGCCAAAACTGGAGATGGATCTCATCTGCCCGCTGACTGATGTGCAGCGCACGGAATATGCGCGGATATGTTCGGAGGGACTGGAGCGTCTGGGTGATGATGTGGGCGCGGCGATGCGGGAGAAGTCCTTCGGGTTCCTCGCGTTACTGACGCGACTACGGCAGACCTGCTGCGATCCTGATATGCTGCCGTGGCTCAAAGCTCCGCTGGAAGACTCGGGGAAAATCACGCTGTTGGTGGAGAAGCTCACGGAGATCGTGGGCAGTGGCCACAAAGTCGTGATTTTCTCGCAGTTCGTAATGCTCCTTGATCGCGTGCGTGAAGCGTTGATGAGGAATTTCCCGGATCTCCCGCGTTTTGAGCTCACCGGCATGACACTTGACCGGCAGAAGCCGGTGCAGTCGTTCCAGCAGGCGCAAGGGTCGGCGGCGATGCTGGTTTCGTTGAAGGCAGCTGGTACAGGCATCACGTTGCATGCGGCAGACTACGTTTTCCTACTCGATCCTTGGTGGAACCCGGCGGTCGAGGCCCAGGCGGTGGACCGCGTCCATCGGATTGGGCAGACGAATACCGTGTTTGTTTATCGGATGGTGACCGCCGGCACGATCGAGGAGCGCATCCAGGCGCTGAAGGCATCGAAGAAGGACCTCTTCGACAAACTTATTGGCGGCTTGGGCGGGGACTTCGATTTGAGCCAGCATTTCACCTCGTTGAAGAGTTTGGTGACGCTCACGGCGCACTCCGATTCGGAGGAAGTTCAGGAGCCGTATACGCTCGATTGAGAGAAAAGGGTGGATCAGCGGTCGGTGGGCCGCTCGATCCCGGGCCGCCGGGTAATCCAGCAATCCAGCGGTTTGGCCCGCGATGGAAATCGCGGCCCGTTACGGCAGAGGCGGCAGGGGCGGACCGAAGATTCCCCAATCAAACGTCTGATCGAGGGCGAGCAGCCACAGGGCGGCCACGTAGAGCCAAACGACCGTCAGTACGATTTGTCCGATCAGCCGCCGTCGTGGGTCCTTCGACTCGATTGCGGGAACGGATGCGCCGACCGGATCGGAAGGCGAAACGTTGGAACGGGCGGGAACCGGAGCCGCCGGACCAGCCGCGGAGAGCGGGACCGGTGAGGCGGACTTTTTCGAGGATTTCTTCCCGGGCTTGGCGCTCATGAGCCCGCCCAGCGTGGAAAATCCTTGGATGGGAGCAAGCGCGAGAAGCGCAGTTCCGGCCTCGCTTGGCCACGCGTCCAACGACTCGACGTTGCCAGCCCGGCGGAAGTCGCCGGACAGGGGCGCCGCGGGCGCCGCTTGCGGGGTGGATTACAGCGCGGGGTGGCTTCCGGTTAACTCAACTCTGACTTGCCGGCCGGTGAAGGTTCGCCGTGAGTCATGAGTGAGCGCGGAGAACCGGAAAGTTTACGCCTGAGCTTGTTTCCGTGCTGAACCGATTTAGGGTGCTCTTGCCGTGAGTATGCCGACTGATTTTTTCGCGGATGCGCATTCCGTTGTGCTCGACCTGGAGGTCGGGTCCGGTGTGGCGGCGGTTGAGGCCATGCATCAGCGGCTCGTGACCGATAATGATGCGGTGCGAAACGCCGCGCAGTTCCTCGCCGATGTCCGAGCCCGAATGTTACTCGCACCGGTATGCTTGTCGGGCGAACTCGCGCTGCCGCATGCGCGGACGGATGCGGTGTCCCGAATGGTGGTCGGGATCGGGCGGACGACGGGGCCGCTGGCGTTCGATGCGGAACATCGGGAGTTGCGTTTTATCATTCTGATTGGGACGCCCAAAGCGGCCGTCACGGAGTACCTTCAGGCGGTGGCGGCGCTGTCGCGGTTCTTCAGAAATCCTACATCGCGGGAGCGGTTGCTGGCAGCGACCGATGAGGCCGAGTTTAGAGCAGTATTCGCGGGCAGCCCGGCTGCGCTGCGATGAAGGCGGCCACCGAAGGAGTCTTGATGCGTCGCCTGCTGCGCCTGTTGCGCTGGCGGCTTTGGATTCAGGAGAAGCTTCAGCCGACCGAGTGGCAGGTCACACTCATCTGGGCGGCGGTTGCGGGGTTTCTCGGGGCTCTGACCTCGATCGTGTTCCTCACGCTGACCGAACGCATCCATGATTGGTACGGCAGTTCGCATCTCGGCGTGGTTGAATCAATGCAGCGGCTGCCGTGGTGGGGATGCCTCCTCGTCCCGACCTTGGGCGGCGCGCTCGCGGGGGCGGTTCTGAAGTGGGGGCACCATCTGACGCGGGCGCAGAGTTCGACCGACTACATGGAGGCCATTGTGATCGGCAACGGGAATGTGCCCGTGCGGGGAAGTCTCGTGAAGTCGACGGCGGCACTCTTCTCGATTGCGTCCGGTGGCTCGATCGGGCGGGAAGGTCCCCTCGTGCAACTCGCCGCCGTCGTGGCATCGTCGCTGGGACGATGGCGCAAGTTTTCCCCGCCGCAATTGCGCCTGCTCGTGGCCTGCGGCGCCGCCGCCGGAATCGCCTCGGCGTATAACGCCCCGATCGCGGGGTCCTTCTTCGTGGCGGAGATTATTCTCGGAACCATTGCGATGGAGAGCTTGGGCCCGCTCGTGGTATCCGCCGTTTCGGCCACCTTGACCATGCAAGTGCTGACCTCGGCGCACGTGCTCTATCGGGTTCCGACGTTTCAGGCGGTCTCAGTGTGGGAAATGCCCGGCTATATTGCGTTGGGACTCCTCGTAGGGGGGATCGCACCGGTCTTTCTGCTCTCGTTGAAACACGCGGAGAATTTTTTCGTTTCCTTGAAGTTCCCCCTCGTGCTGCGTCTCGCCACGGGGGGATTGATCGTGGGGGCGATCGCGATCAACGTTCCTGAAGTGGCCGGCAACGGCTATTCCGTGGTCGTTGATATCGTGAATGGCCGGCTGCTCTGGGTGTCGATCCTCGGAATATTTGCCTGTAAGTGGCTCGCGACCATGGCGTCGTTTGGCTCCGGTGCACCGGGCGGCGTGTTCACCCCGTCATTGTTTATGGGAGCGGGGGCGGGACTGTTATTCGGGACTTTGCTGCACGAGTTTTTTCCCGGAGCCGCGGTGGACCCACGCGCCTTTGCGCTGGTTGGAATGGGGGCGTTTTTGTCGGCGGCGACCCACGCTCCGATCATGGCTGTGATCATGCTCTTCGAGATGACCTTGAGCTACGACATCATCCTGCCGCTGCTGCTATGTAGCGTCATCGCATACTATACCTCGAAGAGTCTAAAGGGCTCCTCGTTATATAGCGAAGTGCTGAAGCGCAAGGCCGCCACCGTCCCTGATCCTACGCTCGGCGAAGGGCGCGTCGCCGATATGATGCGGCCGAATCCGCCGCTGGTTTCCGCGAATGCGCATTTCGCCGAAGTGGCCCGGTTGTTTCTCAACGTTCGGGTAAACAACCTGTATGTGGTCGACGAGGCTGGGAAGTTTCTCGGCGTGGTGGCGCTCCACGACATCAAGCCCTATCTGGCGGAGCCGGATCTCGCGGAACTCGTGATCGCGCGTGACATCCTTCGCGAAGATTTTCCTCGAGTTGCTCCCGATCAGCTATTGACGGAAGCCCTGGCTGGATTTCTCGGCATTGTCGCCGAGCGGTTGCCGGTTGTGGATCATGATGGACTGCTGCGGGGCAGCCTGGCGAAAGGCGACTTGCTTCTCGCCTTGGTCGAGCGGCGCAAGTCACCGAAAGGACTGCCCGAAATGGCCGCAGGCTCGACCCCGCGCGCGGCCTCCAATGAACCGAGTGTGTCCTCGGCTCCGATTGTGTCCGAGTCAAAGCGCTAAGGGATGAGGAAGACGCTCGAGCTCTTCGCGATTTCCTGAGCGGAACAGGTCGGAGCGATCTACCCTCATTCACGTTCGTCAGTTGCGGGATCGAGGCCGCGGCATGTCCTTCACGGCGGGCGCATCGTGCCGCGGAAGCCAGTGGGCGTGGGCTGCAATCACGGGAGCGAGTTCGTCCCGGCCGGCGAGGTTCGTCCATTCGTGCGGATCGCGGGCATGGTCGTAAAGTTCCTCGTCCCCGTTGGCATAACGAATATAGCGCCAGCGCTCGCTTCGGACCGCGTGGTTGCCGCGTAGATACGTCATCACGGCCGGTCGCAGCCGCGGCGCAGACGGCTCGCGGAGGAGAGGCAGCAGACTCACGCCGTCGAGATTAGCCGGTGCTTCGAGGCTCGCCAGTTCAACCAGAGTGGGATAGAGATCGAGCAAGCTCACCGGGCGGTCGCAAATCGAGTTGGCCGGCGTGACCCCGGGGGCAACGACGATAAATCGAATGCGTGTGGCTTTTTCCCAGAGAGTGAACTTTTCCCACGCTTCCTTTTCTCCGAGTTGGTAACCGTGGTCCGACCAGAGTACGACGATCGCGGCGCGTCCACGCGGTGTCACTTCGAGCGCATCGAGGAGCCGCCCGATCTGGGCGTCGGCAAACGTCGCCGCGGCCTGATAGTGACGCACCGCTTCGCGCCAGCTTCCAGGGCGCTGCGCCTCTGCCTCCTGCATGCCTCGCCAAAATCGACCGGCACTCGGTGCGAGCAGGGCTTTGGCTCCCTCGGGCACATCGGCAAGGTCGTTGGGGAATATCGTGGGGAGGACGGTCTTCCCGGCCGGGTAGGAGTCCAGCCAGCGCGGGGGCACGAAAAAGGGCATATGCGGACGAAACAATCCGCAGGCGAGGAAGAGGGGTTGATCGTGCGACTGGAGCAGTCGTTCCACGCACCAATCCACGGAGCGGACATCCAGGGCATCCGCCTCTCCTTCCGGCCAGGCACCCCAGTCGGTATTGGCGCTCCCGTATTCGGGAAGTTGATTCAACTTCGACAATGGCATGGGCGCGTCGGGCGGATCCGGCATCGGGAGGAACTCGTGAAATGAGGACTCGTCGTGAACGGCGCCACCGAAGTGGTGGTGAAAAATCTTCCCGGCGCCTTCGACGCGATAACCGCGGCCGATGGTGTCGCGGTCTCCGTTTGTCCTCACCCAAGGTGGTTCCATGAAAGAGCCACCCGATTGGCCTCGTTGGCAGACCCTGAATCCTTCTGTCCTGCTTCGCTCCTTTACGCTGCTCTCTCCCCACCGTGTTTCTGCTCTCGCCCGCCGCCGGATTCCTCGTTTGCTCAGAAGCGGGTGGGGCGTCGCGAGGCGCGGCATCGCGGAGGACTGGACCGGTTTAAACCTCAAGCTACTCGAAAATATCCTGCATGACCCCTCAAGCCGAGTTTGGCCTGCTCAACACCGTTACGCTCTTCCTCTATCTGGCCGCGATGTTTGGCATCGGAGTGTATTGTGCCCGGTTTAATAAATCGACGGATGATTTCTTCCGCGGTGGCCAAAGTGTGCCGTGGTGGGCGGCGGGCCTGAGCATCTTTGCCACGATGCTGAGCTCGATCACCTACATGGCGATGCCGGCGAAATCGTATGCGACCGACTGGGTGATCTTCGTGAGCAACCTTCCAATTCTGCTGCTCGCGCCCGTTGTAATCATTTTTTTCCTGCCGGTTTACCGCCGGATCGACGCCACCTCGGCCTACGAGTATTTGGAAAAACGATTCAATTATGGTATCCGGCTTTTCGGCGTCGTCAGTTTCGTCCTCTTGCAGACGGGACGCATGGCGGTGGTGCTTTATCTTCCGTCGCTCGCGCTATCGACGGTCACCGATCTCAATCTCTACACGAGCATCGCCATCATGGGAGCGGTCAGCATCGCTTACTCGGTCATTGGCGGCATTCAGGCGGTGATCTGGACCGATGTTGTGCAGTCGGTGGTGCTGTTGGGCGGAGCGGTTTTAAGCTTCGCCATCATTCTGTCGCGCATCGATGGCGGGCTCGGAAGTTTTTTCGAGATTGGTTCCGCCAACGACAAATTTCGGATCGCCAACCTGGGCTGGGATGTGACATTGCCGGTGCTGTGGATCGTGTTCCTTGGGAGCGTATTCAACCATTTGATTCCGCTCACTTCCGATCAGTCCTATGTACAGCGTTATATGTCGACCGCGACAGAAAAGCAGGCGGCCAAGGCAATCTGGGTGAATTCGGCGATGGCCGTGCCGGCGACGTTCTTGTTCCTCTCCCTCGGCACTGCCATGTTCGTCTATTATCAGCAGTACCCGGTCCGGTTGGGAGCGCTGCCGAGTCCGGATGCGATTCTGCCCTGGTTTATCGCGCGCGAACTACCCGCGGGCATCGCGGGCCTGGTCGTCGCGGGGATTTTTGCCGCGGCCCAATCCACGATTTCGACGAGCATGAACAGTATCTCGACGGTGATCACGATTGATGTGGTGCATCGCTGGCGGGGCAAGGGTCCGGAAGCCCAGGAGCTGCGACGCGCGCGTGCTCTCACCGTTATCTTTGGCGTGGCCGGCATGGCGGCGGCCTTTTATCTCGCGGCGGCCAATGTGCAGTCGATGTTCGATGCCTTTATCAAACTGATGGGCCTGACGGGCAGCGCGCTCGCCGGCCTGTTCATCCTTGGCATCTTCACCCGGCGCACCACGGC
>JBBQEG010000140.1:0-12402 GCA_038320495.1 Opitutales bacterium
CACGGGCTGTCTGGCTTCTGGATTGCCCGCAAGGCGACGCCTTCCAGGGCGGTGCTCGTTGCGGCACGGGTGGCGGCGCTGGTGTCGCCAGCCCAGACCGTTAGCATCGTACTCGCGCGGTCCTCGACGATGACGGGACCGCTGGCTGTGAGGGTGCGCTCGTGGAACTCGATCCAACCCCGGCTGGAATTCGCCGTGGTCGAATTACCCAACATGTTGTAGTGCTCCGCGAGGCTGACCCAGACCTGCGCATCGCCATTCGGCGTCTTCACAAGCTTCTCGAGATTGCTGTTCGGCACGGCAATCCGGTTGACGACGGTCTGGAGGTTGAATTGGCCGCGATTGAAGCCCGGCCGGCTGATCGCCGTTTCCACAAACTCGGCGACGGAGACTTTGCTGCCGCCGCTAATCGGAATCTTGGAGGCCTTCGCGAGGCCCGAGTCGATCAGCAGCTTCAATTCTGCGCTGACCACGAGCGACCGTAGCGATTTCTTGAATACAGCAGAACGTGTCGCAACCGCGAAGGCGGTCTTTTTGGCCAGATGGGTGGCCAATATAGCGCCGCCTTTCATCACGATAGTGCCGACCTTTGCCACGCCGCCAGTCGCGGTGCCCATGGCCACCTGCTCGCCGAGATAACCCAGATAGTAGCCGCTCGAGTAGGCCATTGTTCGTCCGAAGCCGATCAGATCGCTGGCCAGCTCGGAGGTGTGCCACGGCGTGGCTTGCAACGCCGTCTTCTCGGCGCCCGCAATCATCCGGTTGCCGAAATCCTCCGCCCACGAGACAATGCCGCCGGCCAAATTATAGGCCGACGCCACGGGCACTAGATATTGCTTCACCGTGGAGCCCTTGATCAGGCCCCACATCGTCCACGAGCCGTTCTTGAACTTGTCCCACGTGGAGTAGGCCTGGCTGACCGCGGACAGGGGCGCGAAGATCGCGTGCTCGCAGACTCGCACGCACATCGCCATGAGTTCGCGGCTGCGGCGCAGGGGATTCGTCTGCCAGTCGACGATCTCGTTGGCGGCTTGGGAGGCCAGCCAGTCGTTCGTCTGGAGATAGCCGCCAATGATCATCTCCGCCATTTCCTTGTCGTCCTTCAAGCCGGCCTTGGCGCCTTCGAACATGCCGAGCGCGAACGCCTCCATGCCTTGGGTCTGCGCGATGACGTTGAAGATCGGAATCAGAGGCACGCGCGTGAGGACATGGATCGCGCCGCTCGTGAAGTTGGAACTGCCGCCGGAGGATGGAGCCGCGGCATAGCCAAACGTGAAGCTCATCGGGAGGCTGCCACCGATGGTGCCCCCACCGCTGAAGCCGACGCCCTTGACCCAGCCGTCGACGTAATCGATCCAGTCGGCGAAATCTTGGGCAGCGTAGAGTGGGTGCTGCGTAATCGCCTGCTGGTTGCCGCGGATGAGACGGATCTGGACGTTGCCGATCGCGTTGAAGCAGGTGTAGAAGTTTATCTTCCGCGGATTCACCGAATCGCGGACGAACCAGACCTCGCGCGGCGTCGTCCCCGAATTGATATCCGCGTCGCTTAGAATCTCCGGAATGCTGGCGTACACCTTCGTGGTGCCGCCGCCGAGGAGTCCGCTGTAGCGGCCCATGTTTTCCGTCGCGCTGGCGATCTCGATTTCGACGTCGCTGACCTCCTGCGGCATGATGAAACTGCCGGCGAGGAACTTGTCGCGTGAAACGACTTCGACCTGGGGGGTGATGTCGCGCCAGTGGCCTACGGCGACGAGGATGGTCTCCCACCAGCCTTCGTGCTCCACATCGACAAACTGGCCCTCACCGATCGGGCACGGTATGTCATGCGCAGGAACATCGACTATCCAGACCTGAACCGTTGTGACGACGGTCTCGTCCCAAGCCGAAACAACGACGGTCTCATCCCAAGCGGGTGCATTGACCGTCTCATCCCAAGCCGGAACATCGACGGTTTCATCCCAAGCCGGAACGGTCACGTCTTCATTCCAAGCTGGAATTGTATAGTATTCGTCGTGTTCCTCGACGTCGACAACCTCCTCTTCCCAGGCGTCGGTTGTGACGGTGTATACGCTTCCTTCCATCCACTCCTCCACCCATCCGCCGCCGATCGCCTCTTCGCGGCAGTTTTCTTCCCAGCACTCTTCCCAACCGCCTTCGGTATACTCATCCCAATACCACGTGCAATACACGTCACAGACGGTCGAATAGTATTCGACGTAATAGGAATCGTAATACCCTTCCTCTTGCACGGTGTGAGTTTCGGCTGGGTGATGCTCGATATGCGTCTGTCGCTCCACGTGGCGGACCCCCACTTCTTCCGAATGGTGGATGGTCTCGGTCGTCGCGGGGTGATGAACGACGGTGTTTGTCGCCAGATGGTGAACGACGGTGGTTGTGGCCGGGTGGTGCACCGTCGTTGTCGTCGCCGGGTGATGGACCACGGTGTGGACCTGCCGAGACTCGAAGTGGCCGACCTCCGGCACATGGCACGTGCCCATGGGCGGCGGCTGCCATACGCGCTCGGTCGTGCGTTCGTGCCAGACCTCTGTGGTGACGGGCGGGACCCAGATACTGATCTGCGCGAGCGCAGCGATCGGACTAAAAAAACCTATGATGGTGACCAGAGCGGGGAGAAACCGCGGGGTCAGATTGCGAGATAACGCAGTCGAGGTATTCACGGCGTGCGGTTACAAAGTTTTCCTCTTGGTGACGCCGGCGCGCGTAAGCACATCCGGCAGATCGTCGATCGTTCCGAAATCCGTGAGCACACCCGAATGGTTCAGGACATAGACATACGGCGATATATGGACCTTCAACGCACTCCCGACCGACTTTGTCGCGGGCCCGAAGGAAGCGTAAGCGGACTTGGTCAACACAGGCAGGGTGCGACCAATGCGCTTCGCGTCGTTGGCGGTGCCGCCCAGCGCGAGAGCGACTACCTGGGTTCCACGCGGGAACGCTTTTCCGAAGACGCTGAGAGGATCCAGGGCCTCGGGCCGCCGGGGTGACCAGACGACGACGATGGTGACGTGACCGCGCTCCTCCTGGAGGTTGATTTCGCCACCATTGGCCAGCGGGACCGAGAGGTTGATGGTTTGCCCGAGGAGTCGGCAACGGTCCTTTATCGCTTTCGCCTCACGCATGTCGCGCGCGACAACGGCGGTAGAGCTGACGACTTCCGATGCGAGGGCGTGGGCAGTCTTCGGATCCGAACGCCGGGCCGTCGCGACGGCATAGGAATCCAGCTCCGCGAGCGGTCCGAATTCTGCGCGGAGGCTCCGGATGATTTTCGTCTGCTCCTCGCCCCGGTTGGAGATCAGGCCGGAGCGGACCTTGAGGGCCAGCCCCTGGTTCTCCATCGCGACGGCTACGTCGAGACGATCCTTCGCGGGCGCGCCTCGATCAACGCGGTAGGCCGTAGCCACGGCAACGGCGGCGAGTTCTTGCGCCTGGTCCCCTGCCACCACACCCCGCAAACCGGCGATCGCTTCCATTTTTCTCGCTTCGGCCGCGCGCGCGTCCGTGGGATATCGCGTGTAGAAAGCACGTGCTGCCTCCGTGGTAGAGCGGGCGCCGGCCACCTGGAGTGCGTGGCGAGCCGCCGCATCTTCGCGCGAAGACCTCTCGCCACGCTTCGGCGCCCCGCCGGACTTGGCCAGAGCGTTCAAGGCGGCCCAATCGTCGCGTGCGCTGCCGACGAGGTTCGAGTTGTCAGAAGGGTTGGAGCCGCCCCCGTTTTTGCCGGGGGATGACTTTGTTCCGGGAGGGTTGTTTGCTTGGGCTGAGAGCGTCGATGCGAACGCCATCGCGAGGAATAGGGTCGCCAATAGTCTGGTCTTCATAGCGTGTGAGGAAGAGGGGTTGGAGAGAATTGCGTGAGATTACAGGCGGACGGTCAGGACGACCGCTTTCACCCGGCGGGAGACGCTTCTCCTTCCATCCAGCCGAAACGGGCGCAGGGCGGAGTGATGCTGACA
The DNA here is from genome assembly GCA_038320495.1 of Opitutales bacterium. Lineage (GTDB taxonomy): Bacteria > Verrucomicrobiota > Verrucomicrobiia > Opitutales > Opitutaceae > ER46. Next base: position 3,978 of record JBBQEG010000140.1, read on the forward strand.
GGTTGGTGTATCCATGGACTTGTGACGTGTAGGCGCCGGTAGCACGACGCGGACGTACGTCGCGGCTGGCGCACACTAGAACTGATGGAGCGTCCGCGAAGGGGAACGGCGGTGATCGATCAAATTAGGCCGACGATAGGCCGATTTAGGCTGATCCGTGGCTATTGCCATCAAGCCCGGTCTACTAGCGAAGCCTGGTTCGGCAACGAGTCCACAAGACGTCGGATTCGCGACTGGCGTGCTGCCAACACTTACGAGTGGAGCTGGTCGTCTGAGTGCCGAAGCCCGGACGCAAAACTTCAGACGGAGTCACGCGAGTCGCGATCGGGAGAATAGTATCGAAATCGAGCTGAGGTTTCACCCGCGCGCGATGCGTTGGTGACTTCTAATCGCGGGGCGATTCGTTTTCTTCGGGCGACCGCGGACGGGCGCGCTGCTCGGGGTGGCAATGACAGCGCTGGCGTGCGGGGAGCAAAGACGAAACACCCGTTGGAGTGGGATACGACGGGGAAGAGTTATAGCGCGAAGCCGGGCGACGCGGTCGTGGAATTTCCGTTCTTGGCGCGCAACGCGATGTTGGCGTCCGCCGATCTGTTTCACTGCGCCACTACGGGGCGACTACGATATATTCGCATCGAAGCCAGGGCGGATAATTCCGTCCGGCGTGATCCGCAATAGACCGCGGCGCACAACCTCGACCACGAGCTTCGACAGCTTGCGCGTGCCCAGCTTGGCATAGATTCGCTGGCAGTGCCCATGGATCGTATGTTCACTGAGGCCCAGCGCAGTGGCGGCCTCGCTTTCGCTCCCGAGGGCGCAAAGCACTGCGAGAATTCGGATCTGATGGTTGGTAAACATTTGGGACAGCATCGGGCCAGCGGACCGCGGCATCGGGCTGAAGTAGATTCCGTCTTCGCATATGCGGCGAATAGCCGCGGAAAGCTGGCCGAAGTCGTCCGTTTCCGTTTGGAAGAATCCGTTGATTACGCCGGGCCGCAAGTGCGTCAGCACGACGTCGTCGCGGCGCGAAGAAACGACCAGAATGCGGTGAGCGATGCGCTCCCGGCAAATTGTCGCGATGAGATCGATACCATCCATGTCGGAAAACGTGAGTCCAAGGATGGCAAGCTCCGCGGGCTGCTCGCGCAGCACATCCAGGGTTCGCTTGGCAGATCGGCAAATGGTTGCGGGCGATACCAAGCCTGTAGCAGTGGCGGCCCGGCAGATGGATTCGGCCGCGAGGCAGTCGCGTTTCGCTACCACCGCTCGATACTTGCCGCGCACCGGGACGGGATCGGATTCGACACTGTGATTCATGTTTCTCGCTTCAGCGGACGTGGTGCACCACGAGTGAAATCTTACAGCGAACGGCGTGCGCGGCGATTGACGAGTGGTTCAGATTTTCGCCGGTTCCGGAAAATACCGTCATTCTGTTTCATTCCGCCGGAGCTGGAGATCGGCCGCGAATCAGCGCTATGGGCATCGCCCAGTAACGCGCCTTTATAGAGCAGCGAAACACTCGAATCTACCGGCGTTCCAGTAGCCGCAGCGGTTGCATCACAGGGTTGCGCGTACGCGCCTCGAATCATCACGCTGACGAGCAATCGCAAAAATCTAATCAGACACCAGCGTCCTGAATGCCGAAATCTGGGTGGACGATTTGGCTCAGTATGCGGCCGACTTTCGGCAAGAGCGGTGCGTTGGCAGAAAGGCCCGCACAGGGCAAAGGCCGCGCAGATCACACGACTCGCCGCGTGGACAGCGCCGCGCCCGCGATGCTGAGCTAACGCGAAAGCCGAACTCAGCGCCTAACGCCGAGGGCGGGAAATATTCGGTTTGCCCGGTGGGGGTCGGTTAACGAGTGATTACTTTGTTCGATTCTGGATCCGCAACGCGTACTGACGTCCGCTTAGAGAGCGGTGGAGATCGTTAGTCGGAACGAACGCGGTTCGCCCCAGGAACCGGTGGCGATCCCAGCGGACCGAAAGTACTCTTTATCGAGTAGATTGCTTACATTAAGGGCGAAGGTGGTGGGCCGGTTGAAGACCTTTGCCCGATAACCAGCGAGCACGCTGACCAGGGAGTAACCGGGTGACCACATGGCGACAGCCGGGGTTGCGAGATCGGAGTCGTGGTCGCCATTGCCGCGGAAGGTGGGTTCACGGTAATTCACGCCGCCGCCAATGTAAGCACCCTTGAGCGGTCCCTCGATGAAAGAATAGCGGGTGAAAATATTGGCGCGCGCTTTGGTGTATCCAGCATTGGGCACACCTTCCGGAAAGGTGAGGAGAAATTCATCCAGGAGGGGCGTGGGCTGGTTCTTGGCTTTGGCGTCGGCCTGGAAGCTTTTCAAAATCGGCGCCCGTTCTGACGTCACCACCTTGTTCGTTCCCGCGTTGAACGTGAGACGCCAATTCCGCGTGACGTTCGCCGTGAGTTCAAGCTCGTAGCCCTTGGTCGTCGTGGTCTGGAAGTCCTGGCCAGTGGTCAGGAAGGTGTCGGGGAAGATGGCCGCGACTTCATTCTCCACGTTCACATTTGGGTTGAAATTAAACCGATCATTCGGCCTGAAATTGTCATAGCGGACGGTTGAAATCTCGACGCGCCCTTTGAAGAGGCTCAAGCGCGCGGAGATGTCGGCGCCTTCCCCAACGGGTACGCCCTGTCGCTCGCCCACGCGGTGGGTGAGGGCGCCTTCGCCGGTGGAGATGCGGAAGGACTGCGCGTAATTATAGCCAATGGCGAAGGCGTCGTTGAGGCGGAGTACCGCGCCATAGTTTGCGCCGTCGACTTTCGCTTTCACAAACGTTGCGTTCGCGGGAAAGAGGCCCGGAATTTCGTCGACCACCCATTGATCCTTGAGCGGACGCACGGTAGTGAACCGGGTTTTCATTTTGAACTGATCCTGCCGGTAGCCGACATGGGTAAAGAGGTGGTTCTTGAAATAAGTACCCGAAGCGCCCAGGCCCCAGGAAGGCGTGTAGAAACGTCGATAGAGCTGATGCCCGGCGGCCCCGACGGCATTGGATAGGTCGGGATACCAGGCTGAGAGACCGGGAACGGGCCCCATGTCGTCGTTGCCCTGGAGCCCGTCACGGTTGAAATAGTAACGACGCATGAACCGGTTGGCGGTGAACGTGGCGCGGTTCGCCGTGTAAGCGGCCTGGGTGATATCGTGGCGGATGACGCCGTTGAACGCCGGGTTCGATTCGTCCAGATACTCGCCCCACTTTGGTTTGCGATGGTAGGGGTTGTCCTGGTGCTGTTGGAGATTCACGAGGAGCTGCTGCTTCATCCAGCTGGTGTGGAGGTCATAGACGGCGGAGAAACGGATGTCTTTGACGATGTTGCCATGTTCATTCCGGATTCGAAAATACTCCGTATAGAGCTCGTCGAAGTTGGGATTGGCCTGGCCATTGGGCAGGAGGCGATTCCGGTCGCGGAAAATATTCCGACCGGCGCCGACGCCCATGATGTCCACTTTGCGCTCGTAGAAGTTGCCGCTGAGCTGCAAGTGGAGGTTCTTGCCGATGTGGTGTTCGGCCTCGAGCGTGACGGACTGATAGATGTTTTCGAAGGTGTTGTTCGGACCCGCCGAGTGGAAGGTCTTGGGCAGAATGGACGGATCGATGATCGCGGTCCCGCTCCCCGTGCTGTTCACACGTCCTGCGCCTTGGGCTCGATAGCCCAAGCCCGTGGCCGGTACATAGACATAGCCGCCCGCCGCGGCAATGGTGGCATTGGGCACCCGCGAGAATGCATCGACGAAGAGGCCCTGGGAATTGACCGAAACGGTTTCGGCATGCTCGGCCATCACGCTGATCGAAGTGTTGCGGAAGGGCCTATACGTTACCGCGGCATAAACCCCGTGGAATTCCCGGCGGACATTATCGATCCATGATTCGTTGTAGCTTTTTACCGCCGACACTCGCATGGCGAGTTTGTCGGTGAGCAGGCGGCGGTTTAGGTCGATTTCAGCCCGGCGCAGTTCGTGGGAGCCGACCATGATTTTAAGCTGGTTGATATTGCGTGTAAACAGTCCGCGTTTGGTGATCTGGTTCTGCGCGCCACCGACATCGGCTTCACCGTAGAGGAAGGCATTGGGTCCGCGGAGAATTTCGACTTTTTCGGTACTGTAGGAATCCATCGGTGAATACCAGATCCAGCCATTACGCATCGCGTAAGCATTCGAAATGCCGCGCAAAACGACGCGGCTGTCGACGGCGGAATTAGGCTCGGGGTTATCCTCACCGGAGACGGACCATCGCATCATTTCGTCAATGGTAATGGACGCTGTATCCTCAATGAGTTGTGAGTTCAGGATGGAGATCGAGTTCGCCAGGTTCTTCAATTCCTGGACAGTGCGCATACCAGAGGTGGTGTGCATCGACTCGTATCCAATATCCTGATCCTCCTTCACCGTAAACGTGGTGAGTTGCACCGCGTCTCCGGCCGGGGTTGGGCGGTTTGCCGGGGTAGGAGCGGGCGCGGACTGACTAAAGGCTGGCGATGACAGCATTGGCGCCAGCAGGGCAGCGGCGGCGAATACGAGCGGAGTGAGGCGAGTAGGATGAATATTCACAGGTAAGCGAATGAAGAACGTTGAGGTGGGGAGGAAGGCGTCGTGGTGGGCACGAAACACGGGTGTGAGGGGAAAAGCACTGAGCAGGCTGACAGGTAAGTTTCTTCGTCTTGGAGGTGTTTTTTAGCTGAAGAAAAAAGTGTGGAAGTGCGAGGTGAATATCGACGTCACGTAGCCTGCCAAGTCGGCTTGGCGGGACTCAATGACCGACCGCCAGGGAGTCAGGCTTCCGTGGATCGGCGGCTCCGTGGCGGAGGTTTGTCGTGGGGTTGATCCAGATGGTCTCCGCGTCCCCTTGGTATCCACCTTCGTAGGACACGCGTTCCTTCACGGTATGTCCGCGGGCTTTGAGCGCGGCGAGGGTGTCGGTGGAGATACTGAGGTACTCATGCGTCAACTGATCCGGCATCCACTGGTGATGGATCCGGGGCGATTCCACGGCCTGGGCCACCGGCATCCGGTGATCGATGACGTTGGTGATTATCTGCAGGACGGTATTGATGATGGTCGGGCCGCCGGGGCTGCCGGTGACGAGCAGGAGTGTCCCTTCCTGGAAAACCAAGGTGGGGGTCATCGACGACAACGGGCGTTTGCCGGGGACGATGGCGTTGGCGGGACCTTGCAGGAGGCCAAACATGTTTCGCACGCCGATCTTCGCGGTGAAGTCGTCCATTTCGTTGTTCATGAGAATCCCGGTGCCGGGAATTGTGACTCCGCTCCCGTACGCGCCATTCAGGGTGTACGTATTCGAAACCGCATTACCAGCGGCATCGACCACGCTGAGGTGGGTCGTCTCCTCGGATTCGAGCGCGAAAAGAGCCGGCGTGGCCGTTGAGCGCTGGGAAAGTTTCACGGGCCCGAGGCCGGGTTCGACTTTGTCCGACGGCGTGGCCCGGTTCGGATCGAAATCGGTCATGCGCCGCTTGAGGTAGCCGCGGTCGAGCAGCTGTGCCGTCGGCACGGTCACGAAATCCGGGTCGCCCAGATACTCCGCGCGATCGCGAAACGCGCGCCGCATGACCTCGGCGTAGAGATGGTACTTCGCGGCCGAGTGGTGTCCGAGGGCCGCGAGATCGTACGGCTCGAGCATCGCGAGCATTTGCAGGAGCGCGATGCCCCCGGAGCTGGGTGGAGGCACGGTGACGATCTCGCGGCCGCGATACGTGCCGCGGATCGGCACGCGTTCGACGGCTTGGTAGGCCTTGAGGTCGGCGAGGGTGATTGTGCCCTGATTCTCCGCCATCGCATCGGCAATCTTCCGGGCCGTGGCGCCCTCGTAGAATTCGCGCGGGCCGTGCTTTTGCAGCAGGGCAAACGTGGCGGCGAGCTCGGGCTGTTTCCAGATGTCACCAGATTTCCAATACGCGCCGTCGTTCAGATAAATCGTTCTGGAGTCGGCGAACTGACCGAGGAGTTTTTCGTGGGCGCGGAGATTGGCCGCGGTGCCTTGGGAAACGAGGTGGCCCTCGGCGGCGAGGCGGCGGGCCGGCTCGCAGACCTCGGCCCAGGTGAGTTTGCCCGAGCCGTATTTTTCGAGGGCGAGGGCGAAGCCGGCCACGGTGCCGGGCACGCCGCTGGCGCGCCAGCCGACGATCGACGATCCGGGGCCTTGCATGACGGTGCCGTCGGGGGCCACGTACATGTTACGGGTGGCTGCGCCGGGGGCAGTTTCGCGGTAATCGATGACGACCTGGCGCCCGCGGCCGTGATTGGAATCATCGGCGAGGTGTACGATCATGAAGCCGCCACCGCCGATGTTACCGGCAAATGGATACACGACGGTGAGTGCGAGGCCGGTGGCGACGGCGGCATCGATCGCATTGCCGCCGCGCTGGAGCATCTCCAGGCCGGCCTGTGAGGCGAGGCCGTGGGCGGAGGTCACCATTCCGTGGCGGGCTTCGACGGCAGGTCGCTGGGCGGGAAGGGGTGCGGCCAGCAGGACGGCGAGGCCGAATCCTCCCCAGGTTCGTGAACACCGCGAAGCGAGTCGTGCGCGCAGGAGGATCATAGTCGGAGTGTGCGCGTCGCTTGGGCTTCGGCAAATGCTCTGTTTCCGGAGCTGAAAATTCCTGACGCTGCGGCCCCAAAAAAGCCCGACGCGCCGGCGTCGGGCTAAAAGCGTGAAACCGGCGGAGAGGCCGGGGCGCGTTCGCTTACTTCGCCGGCGCGAGGCGGGCGATCCGTTCCGGGAGGAGGACGTAGAGGGCGCCGTCGGGACCGCCCACCACGTGGCGGATACGGCCGAGATTCTTGAACATCACTTCCTGGGTGACCACCTGACCACCTTTGATTTCGATGCGGCGCAGTTCCTGGGCGGCAAGGGACGCGAGGAACAGATTGTTTTTCCAGTTCGGGAAGAGATTGCCGGAATAGAAATTGAGACCGGACACCGCGAGCGAAGGCGTCCAATAAACGACTGGCTGCTCCATGCCTTCCTTGTGGGTGAGTTCCGTCATGGTGGTACCATCGTAGTTGATACCGTAGCTGATCACCGGCCAGCCGTAGTTCTTCCCTTTCTCCACGAGGTTGAGTTCGTCGCCGCCGCGGGGACCGTGCTCGACATCGAAGAGGTTGCCGTTGCGTGGATCGATCGCGAGTCCCTGAGGATTGCGGTGACCATAGCTCCAGATGGACTTCAGGGCCGTCGCATCGTTAACAAAGGGATTATCGGGCGGCAGGCGGCCGTCGTCGAAGAGGCGATGGATCTTGCCGTTCGGGCGGCCGAGATCCTGCGCCTGCTCTTTTTGTCCGCGCTCGCCGATGGTGAAATAGATATATCCCTTGCCGTCGAACACGATTCGGCCACCGAAGTGGACGCCGCCGGCTTTGATATAGTGTTCGGGTTGCGCCTGGAAGATGGTTTCCTGTTCCACGAGGTCTGAGTTCCGCAGTTTGCCACGGATGATCTTGGTCATGCTGGTGCCGTCCTGCAGATCGGAGTAGGCGAAGTAGAGCCAGCCATTGGTGGCGTAGTTCGGATGCGGCACGACATCGAAGAGCCCCGCCTGACCCCCGGTATCCACCGTGGGAATACCGGTGATCGGCTGCTCGGCGAGTTTTCCGTTTTCGATCAGGTAGGCGCGACCGCGTTTTTCGGTCACGATGGCGCGCTCGGGGCTGAGAAAGGCGAGCGAGTAGGGCTGCTCGAGTTTACCGACCCACGTGTCGAGGCGGTACTCGTGCAGTTTGCTGGTCACCGCCATGGAGTCGGCGGGCTTGGCGAAGGTAATCTGGCCGCGCTGATGCTTGGCCCGCAGTTCGCGAATGTAGATCACCATGGCGCGAATCTCTTTCTCGGGAATCGCTTCGCCCCAGGCGGGCATGCCCTTGACGGGAAACCCCTGGCGAATGCTGCGGGCGAGGCTCTCGTCATCGCCGCCGGCGACCCAGATATCGTCGAGGAGCGACTGGGCCTGGCCGCCTTCAAGGTTGGCGCCGTGACAGTTCGAGCAGAGTTGCTGGTAACGTTGGGCGACCGTGCCTTGGCGCTCCGTTTGGCCGGACGCGAAGGTCGCGGCCATTAGCGGAAGCAGCGAGACAAGCGCGCAACGGGTGAAGGATGGGAATCGGGTAGTGGGTCGCATCGGAATTGGGTAGGAAACGATTCTAGCCGCGGGTTGCAATCGCGGAGGCGAATTTAGCTTACGTTCCGGGAGAGGTGCTTCCGGTTCTGACGACGTTTAGGAACGGTGGGGAGGCTCGCACGCCTCAACGAGGAAGGCGATGATCCTCACGGGCGGACCTTGGCGAGTAGCCACAGTCCGCCACCGAAGAGAAGGAGCAGGGAGAGGATGGAGGTGCGTGAGTCGATCAGCAAGGCGGTGACGCCCATGAGTAGAGGGC
>JBBQEG010000141.1:0-12379 GCA_038320495.1 Opitutales bacterium
GGATTGCCGCAGTCGGCACGCCTCCTTCGCAATGACAAACAGAGTGTGTTTCCACACCCGGCTTTGCCGGGGTCGCGATGACAGTCCGGAACTCACGTTACACGGACCGGCCGGTGCTGGTGCCGAACGAGTCGGCCTCGACGCCCATGCGTTGGGCAATATCGACAAAGAGATTGCAAAGGGGGACCTTGTTCGGACCTGCGGATGGGACCATCTTGAACTCGCCATGACGGTAGCCGCCGCCGGCGAGAATGATCGGGAGGTCGGAATTCTTGTGCGTATTCGCATCGCCAATACCGCTGCCGAATAGCACCGACGTGGAGTCGAGCAGGTTCCGCTCACCGTCTTCCATCTTGGAGAGGCGGGTGAGGAATTTTCCGAAGTGCTCGATCTGATAGGTTTCGAGCGCGATGAGGTGCTTGATCGCCGCCTCGTCGTTGCCGTGGTGCGACAGGCCGTGGTAGGACTTCTCGATGCCGAGGTTCTGCGGCAGGAAATCGCCCCCGATTTCCAGCGTGGCGATGCGGGTCGAATCGGTCTGCAGCGCCAGCGCGATCAGCTCATAGAGCATCGGTAAATCATCGACCTTGTTCTTGTTGGACGGTTTGTCGAACGGAGGCTTCGGCTTGGGGAGGCTGGACCAACGCTGGCGGAGTTCGAGGCGCTTCTCGACGTCGCGAATAGAGGTGAAGTACTCGTCCAGCTTGGACTTGTCCTCCCGGTTGACCTGCTTGGAGAGACGGTTCGCGTCCCCCAGCACGGTATCGAGAATGGACGCCTGCAAACGGTTCTCCTGATTCCGACGATCCTGGCGCTCCGGGGAGTCACTGACAAACAGCCGGTCGAACAACTCGGCAGGTCCCGAGATGGGAGGGACGCGCACCCCGGATTTCGTCCAGGCGATCTGGCAGCCCCCGTGGATTCCGCCCTCCGAACCGACGGTCAGAGAAGGGAAACGCGTCTGAAAACCAATCTCGTCGGCGATGAACTGGTCGATGCTGACGTTGCCGCCAGGACGGTTCTGCGCTTCCGAATTGAGGACGCCAGAGAGGAAGGAATGGACCGCGAAGTGACCGCCCTTGATCCCGTGGTCGAGTCCGCGGTACACCGTCATGTGCTTGCGATTTTCCCATAGGGGTTTGAGCAGCGTGGTCTGCTCGTAGGCCGTGCCGGTCGATTCGGGAAAGAATTGTTTAACCTGATAGCCAAGCAGATTCCCGACGGCGACGAATCGCCGCGACCCGGCACCGGCACCCCGGGCAGTTTGAACGGCGGAGTTGCCACCCACGGCACTGGCCAGGAGCGAGGGGAGGGCGGGTAGGGCCAGGGCTGCACCCAGGGATTTGAGGATGAAACGACGCCGGTTCATGGTTTTCATGCTTCAAGGAGTTGCAATACAGTGGGGCTTTCACCGCGTCGCGCCGATACGGGCTGCCGATGCTCTTTGCAGCGGCAGACCTCCTGGGGCAAGGGATGGTCGTACGAAGACTCAAACGTTGGTCATGCGATGTGCGAGAAAAAACCCGCCGCCGTGCGAAGGGCCCTCCCGGCAGCCACTGATGCGACGGGTTCACGCCGGAGCGTGACCCCGAACCTGATCCTTCTGGTTTGGCCTACTGGTGTCATAAAATCCAGAGGCATAGGGTGAACCTTCCTCCCCCATAACTCCGCCCACCTATCCGCACCGAAAAACCCGCATGCGAGAATTGTCACGTAATGGGTGACATTGCCGCACACGCGTTTTCCGATTTTCTGTCACGTAATAAGTGACTTTCTCGCCAGAGATTCGTGGCTGATGGCCGCAGTCGGATCACGCTTTTTGAATATGACGGGTAAGCGCTGAGCTTCGGTGGCGTGCCTTGGCGTGGACCTGCGCGGCGGCGTCCGGAAAAAACAAAACGCCCACCGCGGGGAGCGGTGGGCGTTGACCGTTACCTGTAATCTCTTCGGAGAAAAAGGCGGGTTGGAAACCCGCCCGACTCAGAAGGTGCCGCGGAGGCCGATGGCCATTTGGATGCCGTATTCCTGTTCGGCATACAGCTTGGCATAGCCGGGCGTATCGTCGCCGTAGCGGAGGAAGCGGAAAGGTTTATTGAAGATATTGTTCGCGCTGGCGACGAACGACAGGCGCTTCGTGAACTGATACGAGCCGTTCACGTCGAGGACTGTGCGGGCTTCGATGTAGTCGTAGCCGTTGGGACCGTAGGCAGCCAGGGGATTGCGTTTGTCGAGACCGCGATAGTTCCAGCGTGCGGTGAACGTGAAGCGCTTCGGTGCGAAGGTGAAACCCCAGTTGCCGCTCTTTGGAATGAAACTCGAGAAGTTCGCGCCGGGGTTGCCTTCGAGTTTGAGCTTGGTGGCGTTGGCGAACAACGTGACGGTGCTGCCCCATTTGCCGAGCATGCGCAGGTTCTGCCGGATGTTGATCTCGGCGCCGGTGATGCGGGCATCGCCGGAGTTGAACTTGGAGTTGATATTCCAATCAAGGTAACGGTCCGGCAGGCCGAGCTCGGCGAGGAGCTCGGGGGTGGCGCGACGGGAATCATTGCCGAAGAAGTCGGTCAGCTCCTTCAGGAAGACGCCGGCGGTGATCAGGCCCCCGTTGTCGGTGTAGTATTCGGCGGAGAGGTCGAAGTTGTCCGCTGACCACGGCATGAGAGCGGGATTGCGGATATTAAGGGTTCCGCGGAACTGGTTGGGCTGCAGTTCGTCGTCCTCATCGGGGTCGGTCGCGCTGGTGTTGGCAACGGTGCGCGGGATGATGTCCGAGTAATTGGGACGGCCGTACGTCTGGGCCCAAGCGGCGCGGAGAAGGAAGTTCTCGGCGGCGTTGAAGGTGAAGTGGAGGCTCGGATAGTAGCCGTCATATTCCTTCTGAGTGAAGGAGGCGCGGTATTCGCGAATCAGGAAGCTCTCGGCGAGGGAGTTGGCGGCGCCCGCTTCGGGCTTACGCACGCGCTGGCCGGCGGCATTGCGGACGAATGAACCGTCGGGATTGCGCTGCCAGACGCGCTCCTGGTCGACGAGACCGCCGATGCCCTCGTCGATCGTCTTCTCGAAACGCACGCCGCCGAGGATGCGGAGGCGACTGCTGAAGAGGCGGGTGTCGGCCTGGACGTAAGCGGCCTGGACCTTCTCCTTGATGTTTTCGTTGTTATCGATGTGGGAGTTTCGATCGGAGACCCGTTGTGCATCGGTCTGTTGATACAGGAGGGGATTGAGTTGGTACGCGCGAAAGGCCCGGCTGGGCGACATCCAGTTGATGCTGGGGAAGCCGTAGCCGGTCTCGACGTTCTTGTAGTTCTGCATCAGATACGGCTCGATGGGCGCGGTGGTGGTCGAGGCGCCGTCGGGGCCCATGAACGTCCACGTTTCGTTGCGGAGATTGGTATCGAGCATCACGCGCTTCTCCAACACGCCAGCCTGGATCGCGGTCGGCACGGGCAGGAAGTCGAGCGTGCGGCGAACGTTGAGGAATCCCTGGTTGGTGTAGCTTCGGTTGTTGAGGTTGGCGTTACTCGCGGTATTGCCACGGAGGTTCTCGGGGTCGTTCCAGTCAACGAGCTGGTTATTGTTGTCGAAGACTTCGATGGCGCCGGGGACGGCGGCGCCGGCCTCCAAGCCGAGGAAGTTGACCCGAACGGGGAAGCGCTGAATGGCGCTGGTCGCCAGGAAAAAGCCGGCGTCAAAGTAGCGGCGCTTGATCTGCGAGGCGGAGCGGCTCACGCCGGTCTCGACGCGCCAACGGCCGTTGTCGTAGCGATAGCTGACGTTGCTGGAGTCGGAGATCTGGTTGATCAGCTGATTGGTGCCGTTGTTATTAAGGGAACCGCGACCGGTGGCGCCGAGGGTCTGGGTGCCATCCCAACTGAGCACTCGACCACCGGCGACTGAGGACGTGGCGTTGGTGCCGGTATTCCAAGTGTAGGTGAGTGAGCCGATGCGGGTGTCGGTGCGGCTGGCGACGTGGCCGACCGAGAGCACGGAGTTGGGCGTGACTTTCCAATCCGCTTTGATGCTGAGGGTGTTGCGCGTAAGATCGCGGGGGCCGTCGAGCAGCGCGAGGGAGGTGCGGACGGGGTTGGCGTAGTTGATCGGAGTTCCAGCGGGGCTGCCCGGCGGTACGATCGAGGTCCACGTCTGGAGCGTACGGTGCTGCTCGTTGAAGGAGCGCGAGTGATTGGCGGCAATCACGACGCCGAAGCGCTTGGTGATGGGCCAGGTGAAGTCGAGACTGGCGCCGGGGAAGATCTTATAATTCATCTTATCCCCGTGCGAGTGCGGCGTCTTCTTAAAATCGAGGTTCTCGTGATTGCCGATCAGGTTGAGGGAGTAGCGGAGTTGGCGGCCGCTGCGCTCGAAGGCGCTCTTGCTCACCATATTGATGGAGCCGGCGAGCGAGTCGGAGGGGTTCGCGGGCGTCGGGACCTTTGATACCTCCATGCGGGCGATGTCGTTGAGCGCCATGGAGCGTACATCGACGGAACGGGTGGCGGTGGTCCAGATGTTCGAGGCTGGCGCGCCGTCGTTGGTGATCGATGTCATGCCACCGCCGATACCGCGGATGGAGACGCCGGAGACGTCGGCGAGGTCGCTCTCGACGGTGACGCCGGGCAGAAACTTCATGAACTCACCGACAGAGCCGCCGAGCACGTCACCGAGCGAGTCGGTGGACATGACGTTTTTGATGTTGGGAGCGAAGCGTTGCTCGTTGGTGGCAATGGCCTGCGCATCGGTCTCCTTGTCTTGCGCGACGATGAAGGCGTCGAGCTTGATGGTGCCGTCGCCCTGCTGGCCGTAACGCGCAACGGAGGTGAGATTGACATCCTGCGTGACGAGGCCGCCGGGAGCCAGAATGAGCTGGACCGCGGCGAGATCCAAGTCCGTGAAAAAGACCTCAAGCGTCACAGGGCCGCTGGGGACATTCACCAGACGGTACGTGCCATCCTTGTCAGTGAAGACGGTGTTATTGGTGCCCTTAACGGAGACCCGGGCGTTGTTAAGGTATTGGCTGGTCGCGACGTTTTGCACGCGGCCCGAGATGGAGCCGGTGGATTGCGGTGCCGTGGCCGTCGTCTGCGCGACGGCGGTCATCGGCACCGCGGTGGCCAGGGTCAGGGCCAGGCAGGCAGTCAGGTGTTCAATTGTAGTCTTAGGCATAAAAAGTCTTGAGTGAATTGGATGCTCGAACAGCCGAGTTTCAGAGGAGAAAACCGGAAGGCAATCCGGTTATTTATTCCGACTCAGAATTGTAACCGGATGGTGCATTACGGGCGTTGGGCATGTTACGCGCCATTGTGCGCCAGTCGGTAATTCACCGATGCCTTGCGCCTGAGCCGTCGCCCGCACGAGGGGCGGCCGTGAAGTGCGAAGGCGGCTGTCTCAGGTCGCTGGAATCGAAAGGTCCGCCGGCGCATTTCGGGCGTGATGAAGGTTTTTCCCGTTTTTGCAATGGTCCTGGGGCGTTGGTTCGTCTATATCGTACCCCACCCCTATCCCATGATGAAATATCCTCTGCAGCCGTGCGTCGCTGCCCCTCGTCCTGCGTTCCTTGATGCCGTGCTCGTGGCCGGATTCGATCCTGCCGCCGAGCATGTTAAGCACCACCAACTTCCGGCGGGCAATGCTGTCCGGATGCTGCATCGATTCTCCGCAATCTCCGGTCAGGAGAGGCTCTTCTCCTCCGCTCATGTCCGCGGCGTCCACCCCTCCGCTGTCCAAGGAACGTTCACCGCTCGTGAGGCGCTCCAACGGATGTTGCGGGGCACGGGACGGACAATTATCGACGATTCCCCGAGCGGAGCCTTGGCGCTGCAGCGGGCGCCGTTCCCGGCGCGGCCGCCGGGCCGCTCACGCCGGCCGTTCCTGGCATTGCTGGCCGGGGCGGTAGCTGCGGTGAATTTCGTCTCCGCCCAAGTCACGCCGCCGCAGACGAAGCAGGCGGATGGAACCGTGGTCCTTTCACCTTTTGAGGTGAATGCGGCACAGGACAAAGGCTATATTGCGACGAACACCCTTTCGGGCAGCCGGGTCAATACGCCTTTGTATACGACTCCCAGCGTCACCAGCGTCTTCACCCGGGACTTTCTCGATGACATTGCGGCGAACGACCTGGTCGAAGCGTATTCGTACGGATTGAACGTCGACGCGGACGAGCAGACCGAGCAGTCGGCGAACTTCCGCGGCAATATTTTTTCGGACAATGCGGTCTCGATCCGCGGCCTCAGTGCCGCCACGGCGCGCAATTACTTCGTGTGGTCGGTCAATGGCGACAGCTACAATCTCGAGCGGCTCGATTTCTCCCGCGGTCCGAACAACATCCTGTTTGGCCTCGGCGGTCAGGGTGGGGTGGTCAATTCCACGACCAAGCGCGCGATCCTCAATCGCGAGATCACGCGGCTGCAGTTGCGCCTCGGAGAATGGGATCTCTACCGTGGGCACATCGACGTCAACCGGCCGATCGGCAAGAACGTCGCGCTTCGCCTCAACCTGCTCCGCCACGACGAAGGCGGGTGGAAAAATCACTCACTGTATGACAAGGAGGGTCTTCACGTCGCCGGTACCTGGCAGGTCTTCACTACGCGCTCGGCGAGTACCGTTGTCCGCGCCGAATACGAGAAACTCGATCTCGATCGGGCGCTGGGCTTCCGGTTCCCGCTGCAGGAGCGTGTCACGCTCTGGAATGGCGTCGGCATTCCGGCATCCGGCTCGCTCACCGGCGTCGAGGGCACCGGCACGATGCCGGCGAACCGGCGCGTCTTCCAGCAGGGCGATGATCTTTTCTTTCTCAGCACGGGGGTTCGGCGGACCAGCGGGGCTTCGGGCACGAGTTTCACGGACGAGTCGATCATGCCGCGGGAGATGAACCTCTGGGGTCCGGACAACCGTAACGATTCCAATGTTGAGAACATCACTCTCATGCTCGAGCAGCGGCTCTTCCGCGATCTCTTCATCGAGGTCGCGTTCAACCGCCAGGAGGACGACACGATCTACAACCAGGTTGACGGGTATCAGGTTTATCGTGACCCACGTCTGACGGTGAATGGCGCGCCGAATCCGCGCTTCGGCCAATACTACGGCGAGTTGGACTACCAGCAGCGGCAGAACTTCACGCGCGTTGACGAGCAGCGCGTCACGGCTTCGTATCAGAGGGATTTTGGGAAGTTCGGCCGGCATCAGCTCGCCGGCCTCTGGTCACGGCGCGAGAACCAGGGCGGAGGACGGGACTACAGTTTCGATGATATTGCGACCAACCAGCGGTTGGTCTTCCGGCGCTTCGCGGAGGATGGCGATGCGCCGCGGTTCACCGGGTTCGAGCCGAACAAGCTCGTGGCCCAAGCCACCGCCGCGGGAGGGAACGTCGGATTCCAGCAGGCGACGCTCACCCACAACGAAAATCGCCAGGATACCCGGCAGATCGTGCACGTCGGCAACTTCTTCGATGGTCGGCTGAGCACGGTATATGGGATTCGCAAGGACGACCTCTTCAATCGCGGCGTGCTCAATGGCACGCGGACCGTCACCACCAACGAGCCCCTGTACAAGCGCCGGCTCGAGTGGAATAATTACCAGCTGGCGCCGTGGAAACCGATCGCCGACGATTACACGCGGACCAAGGGCTTCACCGTGAGCTGGGCGGCCGAGGCCCCGGTGCGTTTATATTTCAACGAATCGGAAAGCTTCGTGAATCAAAACGGAACGCTGATCACCGGGTTGGCGGAGCGCGACGATGCCTTTCCGCCGCGCGTGGGCGAGGGGCGGGATTACGGTCTGCGCTTCCGGCTCTTCAAAAGCCGCGTGCAGGGCAGCATCGGGCGGTTTGAGACCGACGACATTGGGGCGCGGCACTTCCTGCACGGGTTCATTCCGCAGTCGACGCAGTTCGTCGTGCGCGACCTGCTCGGCCGTTCCGATTATCGCGGCTGGCAGACGACGGTCGACCTCTCGAGCGAAGGCTACGAGTTCGAGCTCACCGCGAATCCGACGAACAATCTCCGCCTGCACATGAACTACTCCCGGACCCAGCTCGCGACCTCAAATCACGGGCCGCACGCGAAGGCGATCGTCTATGGGCAACTGCTGCCGGAATGGCAGAGCTGGGTGAGCGGCTGGCGCCAGAGCCCGGACGAAACCCTCCCCACCGGTGTGAGCAACAACACGGCACCAGCCGTAACGGTGGCTGAGCTGGGCCGTCCGCTCACATTTCAAGAGGCGCATGGCAATGGCATCGATCCGGCCTATAAGCAGGGCGATCGCGCTGGCGCTCCGACGGCCACCGGCACGCTCGGCCTCTCTGATTGGATCAGTCGCGCGAATTGGGCATCGGACATTTGGTTCCAGGACGGCATGCCACCGCGCCGGCATCGCCGCGATAGTGTCAACGTCGTCGCGAACTACACTTTCGACCGCAAATCAAAGCTGAAGGGATGGACGCTCGGCGCCAGTGCCCGGTGGCGCGGCGAACCGATCATCGACCGCTATTTCGACGCCGCAAGCAACGTGCTCGTCGTCTACGGCGATCCCCGCGTCGATACCGATCTCAACATCGGTTACACGCACGCGTTCGAGAAGTTCACGCTCAAGACGCAGCTCAATGTCCGCAATGTGTTCAACTCGGATACGACCGAGGTGATCAACGTCGCCGGCAATGCGGACGAACGCGGCCATCTCCAGTGGCACGATCCCCGCAGCGTGCGACTCACTGTGGACTTCATCTTTTGAGTTCATGTTGGGCACGCACCGGGATTCATTCATCCCGGTGCGTGCCGCTGGCCACGGTCGGGGCGCCATTGGTGCCGTGCCGGGTAGGACGGAGCAGGCTCGCCCGAAAGGCGGCGTTCTTCGGGCGAATGGCCCGATTGGGGTCGGAAGGTAATGCCACGCCACTGTCCCTAAACGCCGCTTACCAGACGGCTAACCCGTGCGCTGCGAAACACCGGGTTGGGACAGTGGCGTGGCAAAGTGTAAGGCGCACGAACGAGCGCGCCGCCGAAGCCATCCGTTCTCGCGCGATGAGGTCGCGCGACAGGGGAGGAGACGTACCGGCAGAGTGGGCCACATTTCCAACGCGAGAAATTCGCGGCGAAAGGGCCACGGTTTGGAGAATATTTTTGCGACCTGCGCAAAGCTGTTCCATGGGAACGAGAAAAGCCCGCCGCTCCGCGTGCTGCGCCCAGCCATCGTGAATGGAGGCGGCGGCTTTTGCGGATGCCGTGTCGGCCGTGACGTCATGGGTGCGCCCCAGCATTTCCCGGCGGGTCACCAACTATTTAGGGAACGGTAATCCAAGCGATTCACGGCGCTCGCCGTTACTCGAGCGTGACCATAGCATGGGAGAGGCGAATGGCGAACGGATCGTTGATGGAGTGCTGATGCTGTGGAGTCCGGTACTTGACGAACGAAAAATGAAGCATACAAATGGCATACTATGTCCACGATTCTCACCGTGCGTCTCACCAAGGAAGAGCAACGGATTCTAGCGAAGCGCTCCAAACGCGCCGGGATGAAAAAGGCGACCTTCGTTCGGAAGCTAATCCGTGATGAAGAAATTGTCACAGGCGCCGACTTGGCCGCTTGGGCCGACCGCCACGCCGGAGACGAGCGGCTCCGCATTTCGCCGCGCGAATGAGTCGGTTTCTCCTCGATTCATCATTCGTCATCGACCTCCTTAATGAGATCGCGTCCAACCGGCGTGGACCGGCGCGAGCATGGGCCGCGCGTAATTCGCGAGCAGAGCTTTGGATCTCCCCGGTGACGTCCGCAGAAGTGCTTGAAGGTGCCTCGGACCCCGCTGCCGTTCGCGAGGTGTTTCGTGCGTTCCGATGGCAGACCATTGGGCATCAACATGCCGAACGCGCAGCCCTGTGGCAGGGCCGTGCTGCCCAGCGCATGGGTGAAAATGATGCCTGGCAGGTCGCCGTGGCCGAGTGCATGGACGCGGTAATTGTCGGTCATGACCCCAAGGCCTTTGATCGGCTCGGCGAAGGTTACTCAGACCACCGGCGCCCGTAAAAAAGACCGAACTTTAAGATTCGGCCTTTTTTCCAAATGGCGGGATGGACGGGACTCGAACCCGCGACCTCGTTCAACATAACCATAGGGTTGCGTAATATTTTTACAATTGGTGCCACGTTGGTGCCAGCGATTTAGGGATGAAAAGTGACCGAAAATCCCGCGCATGTCTGCGCCTTAAAATCGGGTGTTGCGGAACCCGGCATTTTGCCGGATGGTCGGTTGATGGCAGCCGTGGCGACCAAATCCAAACGACCGAAATCTGCGCCGACCGAGCGGCTCGAAGCCCGCGTGCCGCGTTCGCTCAAGCAAACGCTCCAGAAGGCTGCGGCCGTGACGGGACATTCCACGCTGACCAGTTACGTCGTTTACGCGCTGCAGACAAGTGCCCAGGCCGTGATCGACGATCACGAGCGCGTCCGGCTTTCCGCCGAGGAATCGAAGCGCTTCGTGGAGACGCTGCTTTCGCCGCCGCCGCCGAATGGCGCGCTCAAGGCGGCTTTCAGTCGGTACCGTAAAGTCGTGGCGGGGGCCTGATGCCCTACCGTTTCGAGGTGCTGGCGCGGGAGCACGATCGCGCGTCGTTTCGTTCCAGTAGGGAGGAACTGAATACGTATCTTCGCACGCTCGCGCGCAAAGATGTGGATCGGCGCGTAAGCGCCGTCTTCGTGATGGTCGATGAGGCAACGCCGGCGACCGTCATGGGCTACTATACCCTGTCGGCCTTTACGGTCGAAATCGTCGATTTGCCGGAGATGCTCCAAAAGAAACTTCCGCGCTACCCCCGGCTCCCCGCGACGCTGCTGGGACGCCTCGCGCGCGATGAACGCTTCCCGGGGACGGGTTCGCTGCTCCTGATGAATGCACTTGAACGGGCGTATCAGCAGTCGTCCCACATCGCGTCTCTGGCGGTCGTGGCCGACGCGAAGGACGAACACGCGTTGGCCTTTTATCGGAAATTCGGGTTTGCGAACCTCGGCAGTCATCCCAGTCGCGTGTTCCTGCCGATGGGAACAGTCGAAAAACTTATTTAGCGTTTTAACCACTGCCGCCTGCATTACCTCTCACGCAGGCCGGCTCCGTCATCATCGAGGAAGCGCAGGATCTGGCGATCGCGGCCTTGGAAGAATTGCGGCTTCTAACGTGCGCGCGTTCGGATGCGACCCCACCGTTCTCGCTGATCCTGTGTGGCGACGACGAACTGCTCGGACGACTGGAGTTGAACGTGAACCGCGCTCTCGTGTCGCGTTTGGGCTTTTGCCTCCATCTGGAGCGCTGGCCGGCGGAGAGCTTTTGCGCCTACCTTCACCAGCGTCTCGCGGAAGTGGGCATCCACTCCAGCCCGTTCGAGCCTCCCGCCGAAACGCTGCTCCTGCAGTCGGCGCAAGGTCTGCCGCGCACCCTCAATGCGCTCCTCCAGCGCGCGATGGAAGAGGCCGCCTCGGCGAACCGCCGCGCGGTCACCTCCGCCGATGTCCAGCGCGCCCTCGATGCCTTGCCCTGGCTCGCCCGGGTGCGGCCGAGCTGACCCCGCGTGCCCATGCAGCCCGACGAATCCAGAGCGCACCGGTCCAGAACCGATGGCGTCGTTCGGCAACCGCCTCGACCCACTCCCGGCGCGGAATCGGTCGAGGCACTGCTCGAAGCCATGCGGTGCAAGTTTTATGCGGGCCAGTCCGCGCGGAGCTTCAACCGCGATCGACGCATGCTGCTCTACGCTCTCACGTGGCCGGCGGTCTGGCTGGAACATCGCGGGCTCACCTGCCCGCCCGCCCGCTACCAAAAACTGATCGCCACCCGGCTTGGCGACATCGCCGTTCATGGCGATCCGGCGCGTTACGGCGCTTACTTTCCCGCCTATCTGCTGAAATGCCTCCAGGACTGGTTCCAACATCACGGCGAAGAACTTTACGACGAGCTCAAGCACATCCGTAACGCCCTCGACCAGGTGCTCGCGTCCGCTCAGTTTGCGGCGGCGGTTCAATGCGACGCGCAACACACCGAGCTGCTCGCGGCGACGCACCGCCTGATCCACGGACGCCGGTCGCAACGTGAAAAACCCGACGACAGGCAGCTATCCCTGTTTTGATATACGCCCCCTTATCGTGCTGACGCGTCGCTGCCCGACACGTCCATCGTCACGCTCCGCCCGACACCGCCGAAACCATCGTGAGGAACGCCGAATTTATCATGACGATCACCCCCTGAAAGAGCGTGACGCGGAACACGCTTGCAACCGAAGGGTAGCCGGTCAGGCTCGTGGGGTTAACCTCAACCCATTCCACCCATGAAACGCCCCGTCGCCCAGGATTTCGATCAGGAACTGCTGTATCTCTACGACTACTACGTGCACGGCCACCTCGACCGT
>JBBQEG010000142.1:0-12377 GCA_038320495.1 Opitutales bacterium
CCCGGGCGGAGCTGTATGATTTGATCGCGGATCCCAAGGAGACGGTTAACCTTGCCGCGCAGCAGCCGGAGCGAGTGCAGCGGATGTTGGAGCAGCTGCATGCGTGGCAGCGCTCCGTTGAACTCAGTCTAAGTGGCGCGGATTATTGATGATAGCGGCTGGCGCATGGACGGCCGTGAGCGTACCGCGTCAACGCCAGGAGCGCGTTCGCCCTCAGTTTCGACGTGGCCACTTTCTTCAATGAGGGCGGATCTTCAATCGCGCCTACACGTTCGCACGCAGCCGACAATTTATTATTTTATGACTGTCACTGCGCGCGCGAACAGTAGGTTCTGATCCCATGCACTTTCGACCTCCGTCTTTTTTCTGTCGGTTTCAACCGGTCCGGCGTCGCGCCTTCTACGCCGTGATCGCCGGTTTGATGGCGTTCGCGGGCATCACGCGGGTGGAGGCGGCGGCGGAGGTTGTCGTGTATAAGGAAGTCGGAGACATGCAGCTGAAGCTCCTGGTGGAGAAACCGGCGGGGTGGAGTGCCGGCGATCGGCGTCCGGCGATCGTGTTCTTCTTCGGTGGCGGCTGGGTGGGCGGCAGCCCGGAACAGTTTCGGAAACAGAGCGAGCATCTGGCCTCGCGTGGCATGGTCGGCATTCGCGTGCAGTATCGCGTGATCCCGAAAGGCGACAAAGGGCCGCCGCTCGACTCCTGCGCCGATGCGAAGTCGGCGATGCGCTATGTTCGAGCCCACGCGAGGGAGCTCGGGATCGACCCGGGGCGGATTGCGGCGGCCGGCGGCTCCGCGGGTGGACATCTTGCGGCCTTTGCGACGCTGGTGCCGGGGCTCGACGATCCCCATGACGACCTCAAGGTCTCGCCCAGAGGCAATGCCCTTGTGCTCTTCAATCCCGTGTTCAACAACGGTCCGGGCGAGTGGGGCCACGCGCGGGTGGGCGATCGTTATCGGGAGTTCTCTCCGGCGCACCACGTGACGAAGGATGCTCCGCCAGCGATTGTGTTTCTCGGCGATAAAGACGCCCTGATTCCGGTGCGTGTGCTGGAGGATTTCGAGGCGAAGATGAAAGCCGCGAACGTGCGTTGCGACACCCGGGTCTTTCCCGGCGCGACCCATGGCTTTTTCAACAAAGATGTCGAAGGCATCCCCGGCTTTTCCGCAACGCTCGCTGAGACCGATCGCTTTCTGACGTCGCTTGGCTGGCTGGAGAAGCCGGTTGCGAAGACCGGCGCACCGTGACCGAACGTGGTAACGGAATTCTTGATGCGGATTGGACCTTTCAATTTTGTCCCTTCAGCTTTCAATCGTTCCTCTAGGAATCGGGCCGAGTTTTTATTCGCCTGATTGTTTTTCAAGCCCCTTTGACTCTCGACTCCACATGAATTCCACCTTGCTCACCCGTCGGACGTTTCTCACCGAAGTCACCGCTGCCGGTGCAGCGTTGGCAGTGGCGCCTCGGCTGGCGGCGGCCACGGGACCGGCGCCGGAATTTCGTAGTATCTGGCAGGTGATGCCTGACCGGCCGTGGGCCGGGGCGGAGTTCTGGACCAATCCGATGCAGGATTGGCGGGTCGCGGGAGGGCGAATCGAGTGCATCAAGGCAGCGCCGGCGCGCAACGTGCATGTATTGACCCGGGCGCTGGTGGCGGGGCCCGGCACGCTGTCGATGAGTGTGCGACTGGGAAGGTTAGGGGAGGGCGCGCTGTCCGCCGGCAAGGCGGCGGCGGGTTTCTCCATCGGGGTGCAAGGGCCGCTGGAGGAGTACCGTAATAATCTCATTTTCGGGAATGGTCTCGAGCTTGGCCTTCGGGCTCCGGGTGAACTTTTCATCGGTCGCGGTGCGCAAGCCGCGACAACGCCGGTGGCGCTGGCCGGTCTTACGAGTGTGGAGCTTCGCGTGGCGTTGGAGAGCCCGACGGGTGCCGGTCCGGCCAAGCTTAAGCTCTCCGCGCACGATTCTGCCAGCGGCCGTTTGCTGGGTGAGATGGAGCGGACGAATCTTCCTTCCGCCCCCTTGGTCGGAAATCTGGCGCTGTGTGCCAATTTTGGAAACGCAGCGGCGGGTCCCGCGGCCCCAAAGAAAGGCCCATCGATCGAGACCGACCGTTGGTGGTTTGCCGACTGGCGCATCGCGGGGTCGAAGGTGGCGGCGCACCCGGAGCGGGCGTTTGGCCCGTTGTTCTTTAATCAGTATACCCTGCACGCCCGGACTTTGAAGATGACCGTGCAGTTGCCGCCGCTGGGCGCGGGAGACGACACGCGGGTGCGCTTGCAGACGCAGCGGGGTAATACTTGGACGACGGTGGCCGAAGCTGAAATCCATCGTGCCGCCCGGACGGCCACGTTCCGGGTCGAGCGTTGGGAAGCCACCCTCGATACACCGTACCGGGTCGCCTATACGTTGCGCACCACGGACGGCGCCACGACGGAACACGTCTTTGAAGGTATGATACGCCGTGATCCCGCGGATCAGCGCGTGCTCACGGTCGCGGACATCTCCTGCAACGCCCACTACGCGTTTCCCAACACCGCCTGCGCGGCGAACGTAGCGAAACTTAATCCCGATCTCGTGGCGTTCACTGGTGATCAATATTACGAATCGACCGGCGGTTACGGTGTCGATCGCAGTGGCGGGGATGCGTCGCTCCTCGATGTCATGCGCAAATGGATCATGCACGGGTGGACCTGGCGCGACCTTCTACGGGATCGTCCGAGTGTTTCGATTCCCGACGACCACGACGTCTATCATGGGAATCTCTGGGGTGAGGGCGGCGTCGCCGCTCCCGGCCAGGACGGTGCGGCTGAGTCCAAGGGTGGCTATAAGATGACGGCGGATTTCGTCAATGCGGTGCACCGGATGCAGACTTCGCATCATCCCGATTCGCCGGCGCAGCCGGGCAAGCAGGGGATCACGGGCTATTATGGTCCGCTCACGTGTGGACGCGTAAGTTTCGCTATTCTCGCCGACCGCCAATATAAATCGGCCCCGGATGGAAAAGTGCCGCCGACGAACACGGGTCGGGCTGATCATGTGCGGGATCCGAACTTTGATCCCAAGTCGGCTGATCTTCCCGGGCTCGAACTCCTCGGTGAGCCGCAGCTCGATTTCGTCCGCAGTTGGGGTCGCGATTGGCAGGGCGCCGACATGAAGGCGGCAATCTCCCAGACGATCTTCACGGCGATGGCGACGCACCACGGGCGTCAGGACGATTACCTGCGGGCGGACTATGATACCAACGCGTGGCCGCAAACCGCGCGGAATGCGGCGGTGCGCGAGTTACGCCGGGTCTTTGCATTTCATATAGCGGGTGATCAACATTTGCCGGCGGTCGTGCATTACGGCGTAGATAATCATCGTGACGGGGTGGTGGCGTTTGCGTCGCCGGCCGTGAACAATCTTTATTCGCGCCGTTTCAAACCGAATGACACGGGTAAGGTGTTGGGTGATTTCCGCGATAGTTTTGGCCATCCGTTGACCGTCCTCGCGTGCGCGAATCCGAAGGAGACTTTCCGGCCGGGCGTGTTGGAGGCCGAGATGGACAAGTCAGCGGGCTACGGTGTCGTTCGCTTCGATAAAGTAGCGCGCACGATCACGGTGGAGTGTTGGCCGTTGCTCGCGGATCCCACCCAACGCGGCACGCAGTTTCCTGGCTGGCCGGTGGTCGTGTCGCAGCTCGACAACTACGGGCGCAAGGTCACGGCCCAGCTCCCGAAACTGGAGATCCGCGGCATGGCGCGGCCGGTGCTCGAGGTGGTCGAGGAGGCAACGGGCGAAACTCTTTATAGGCTGCGTCTGCCGTCGCTTAGCTGGACCCCGCCCGTCTTTGCTCCGGGAGCCTATACCGTGCGATTGACGGAGCCGGAAACGGGAAAGCGTTTCGAACGGAAAGCCGTTATCGCCAAGCCGAACAACGCCGAGATCCTGCGCGTCGAGGCGTGATGACCTTGCGCTCATGTTCTCATCCGGCGGATCGAAGACGCAGTTTTCGACGCCTTCGCACACGCTATCGCGACATGAATTCGACGCACATGGTTTTCAGATGTTACAACGCTCTATATAAAATCGGCGAATTCTTCCGTAGCCTTTCAGACGGTCTCGCGCCGTTCGCATCTAGCTACGGTTTCGTGCTCTGGAAAAATGCGACGATGCGGGCGGCGCTTTCGGATGGAAAGGTGTGACCGCCGGAATGCAGGAGCACGACGGTCAGCGCGCCTTTTCCCCGTTCGGCGGGAGCGTAGCGAATCTCGCCGGGCGTGGACGTCTGGCGCGGTCCGCCTCCGTTGATCCGGAGGACGTAATCCAGCATGCGCTCCTGCCAGGCGAACTTCACCAAATCATCATTCATACCCGCGAGGTGCAGCACCGGCTTGGGTTGAAATGTTGCTGCTTCAGGCCGAAGCATGGCGGCGGAGGGCGCGATCGCCGTCAACGTCTCGCCGCGCTCCGCCCAGAGTAGATACACGAAGGCACCTCCATTGGAGTGCCCGGTCGCATAGACCTGTCGGGGGTCGAGAATGCCTTCGTCCTTCAAAGCGCCTATAATCGCATCGAAGAACGCGAGGTCCCGATCGCCGAGGGAGTCCGCTTTGGACTGCCAGCCAGAACGGCGACCGGCCGGGTCGGTGAGTACCCCCGGCGTTGGCAATCCGTTGGGATAAATTACCCGCGCTTCCGGCCAGAGTTCATGCAGCTTGAAGGAGCGTGCCGCCTGCCGGGCGGAACCGCCGTGCCCATGGAAGACAAAAACCAAGGGAGCCTTTTTTCCGGCCGGGAGTTCGCTGATCAGGGCCGTTCGTGTCAGCCCGGCGATTTGCCAGGATCGCTCGACCAAGTTGGCAGCCGCTGCAGTTGCCCCTGGCGCCGTGAGTGAGGCTATGACCGCGGGAATGATCAATGCGCCCAAACGGCTCCGCCAATTGAGAAGGAAAAAGGGTGTCATGACAATCCTGAGACGGGATCCGGCTTGATGTAGTTACCGCGTGCCGATTCCTCCATGCTCGCGCGACCTCCAGACCTCCAAGACGGAAACGCCCGTCGGCCGCGGATGAGCCGGTCATGCTACCGGCGCGGCGGGCCACCAGCGGTAGAGGAAAAAGTAGACGAGCACGCCGGTAACGCTGACGTAATACCAAATGGGAAACGTCCACCGCGCCCACCGGCGGTGTTGTTCAAACCTACCTTGCAGCGCCAATAGGAACGTCCGCGGCACCAGGTACGCGATCGAGATCGCGAGAATAATATGCGTAATCAGCATCACATAATAAACCGTGGCGATCGTGCCTTCGCCGCCGAACGGAGTGTGCACGCCGCGGACGAGAATTTTATGGCTGACGTAACCGACGAGAAAGATGGCGGAGACGACTCCGGCCGACAGCATACTGGCGCGATGCGCGGCGATCCGCTTGGCGCGCAAGGCCGAATCAGAGGTGCGCAACGCCCGCATGATATGGATGAATCCGATGGTCATCAGGGCGGTGGCCAGGGCGTTGAGAGCGGCGTTTAAGCCTGGGATGTCTTGGACAGTCATGGGATCAGTAGCCGGTCCGCAACCAGAGCGCCGAGGACGAGCGGGAGATATATGATCGAAGTGAAGAAGAGTTTGCGGGCCGCAACATCGCGCTCCTTCGGGCGGAGGAACACGAGCGCCCGCCACAGGAACCAAGCGCCGCACAGGGCCGCGGCAACTCCATAGGCTTTGCTGGCCAAGCCCATGATCACGGGCAGCACGCTCATGATGATCAGTGCGACGGTGTTGACCAGTGACCAGGCGGCGACGCGAGCACCCGTCTCGTCGCGCACCGGCAGCATGGGAAAGTTCACCGCGGTATAATCACGCCGGTACGTCCACGCGACGGCCATGAAGTGCGGAATCTGCCAGAAAAACAATATAGCAAAGAGAATCCAACCGAGTGCGGTGACGCTGCCCTCGCCGGCGCTCCAGCCAATCAGCGGCGGGAAAGCCCCGGCAATGGCGCCGATCTCCGTACTCCAAATCGACCAGCGCTTCGCGGGCGTGTACCAGCCAAGATACGAAATGATGGTGAGCAGCGTAAAGAGCGCGGCCATCCGGTCCACCTTGGCGAAGAGCAGGAACAGCGCGGCCGCGCACATCAGCCAACCGAGAACGAAGGCGGAACCCGTGGGTACCTTACCCGACGGCAGCGGCCGATCCGCGGTGCGCTTCATCCGCGAGTCGGTGTCGGTTTCCATCCACTGATTCAGTGCGGCGACTCCGCCCGCCGCCAAGCTGGTGCCGATCAAGAAGAGAGTGAACTTGAGCGGATTGGATGGGGGGCGCGCGGCGAAATAGCCGACCACCGCGGTCAGCACCGAAAGCATGCTCAGCCGCGGCTTGGTGAGTTCCAGGTAATCCCGAAAAGTCGCGCGCGTTGCCGTCGGGTCGGTCATGCGGGGACCGGTATCCGGCGAGGGGAGACGTTTTTCTCGATCACGTCTCGATGGGCCATCCAGGTGATCCAAAAGGTAACGGCGAGCGTCAGTGCACCCACGACGACGTGGGCGGTCGTGACATCGGCTTTGCGCAGGCTCCAGATGATCTGCGCGCCGAGGGCGATCTGGAACAGCAGGAGCCCAACGAGGGCCGAAGCGGCCGCACGCAACGAGGCGGGAGCCCCCGGATCGCGATGAACGAGAATGGCGAAATAAACCAAGGCGAAGCTCAACACCACGGCCATGGCGCGATGGGCGAAATGGATCGCGACCGGAAAGCTCCATTGCGCCGGCAGCCACTGGTTATCAGGAGTGGAGTAGGGGAACGTGTAGATCGCGAGCCCGGCTCCATTGTGGCGCATCGTGGCGGCAATGACCAATTGCGCTACGACCAGCAGGCAGCAAAGGATCCCGACCCGGCGCACAGTTGCGCTAACGGGAACGGATCGCGTCAGCCATTCCCGCGAGCAAGCGACGGCGATCGCAATCAGCAGGCAGACGTAGATGTGCGCCAGGATTCCGTGAGGAATGCGCAACATCTGTCCGAGAGACATTTCGAACCCCGGCACCGCCATCGCATCCAAGGTGACCCGTTTACCGCCGAGAATTCCCTGAAAAATGACAATGACCAGCGCCCATCCGCCCAAGGCGCGAAGCCAGCCGCGCTCTTCCCGCCGCCACAGCCAGATGGCAAGTCCGATCGTGACAAAGCCCATGACCATCCCGCTGAGCCGGTGCGAATGCTCGGCGAACATTGCAATGTCCTGCAACCACCCTTCCGGATTGATTGAACCATGCGAGAGCGGCCAGTCTGGAAATGCCATGCCGGCCCCGATGCTCGTGGTAAAAGCGCCGAGGGTGACGAGGAGGAACACCCAGACGCTGCCAATCGCGGCGAAGACCGCGAGAGCGGGCTTGTGCGTGGGAGTGCGATGAGGACGAAGTGCGGTAGGCATGAGCCGGACAAAGGACGAGCAGAAGGCCCCTTGCTGTTTGCCGCAAACCCTTTGACAATTTTATCCGCCGGCGAATCGGTGTAGTGATGAAAACTAATGACGCCGCGTGGCAGAAAGGCGTGGCCCAACGAAAGCAAGGGCCGCGGTTGGCGGCGGCGTTACCATTTTCCCTGGTGCTGATGGGAGCGACTCTCGCCGTATCGGTCAGCTTGACCGGGTGCTCCCGCGCCCCCACTCAGGCCACGCAGGCCAAGGCGGAGAAAGATGCCGAGGCGAAGGGGGAACGGTATCCGCTTACCGGTGAGGTGGTCCGCGTGGAGCCCGAGCGCAAGATCCTCGTGGTCCGGCACGATGAGATCAAAGGATACATGCCCGCGATGACGATGGAGTTCGTCGCGTCACCCGGCGACCTGGCGCTGGCAAAACCGGGTCAGCGGATTCGGGCCGAGATGGTGCCAAGCGCCGATGGCGATTTCCGCCTGGAGAAGATCTGGCCGGATGACCGGGCCTTGGCTGATACCGTCGAACTGGGAGCGAAACAGCTTCGGCAGGATACGCACACGCGCGGCAAAAGTGTGTATCGCGAAGTCGGGGAGACGGTGCCGGATTTTGCACTCTACGATCAAAGCGGCCGCGTGGTGCAGAGCGCACGGTTTCGCGGCAAGCAGATCATGATCAACTTCATTTTTACCCGTTGTCCGGTGGCCACGATGTGTCCCGCGGCAATCGCGAAAATGATGACGACACAGAAGCTCGCGCGTGAAGCCGGCGTGGACAATTTGGAGCTGGTTTCGATCACGCTCGATCCGGAGTTCGACACTCCGGGAGTGCTGCGGGACTACGCGGATGCCCGTGGAATCGATACCTCGAATTTCTCGTTCCTCACTGGTCCGGAGGATGCGATCAAGGACCTCTTGGCGCAGTTCGGAGTGATTGCGGAGTTCAAGAACGACCTGTTGCAACATACGTTGACCACCCTCTTGGTGAACGAGAATGGCAAAATCTCGCATCGCGCGGATGGCAGTCAGTGGGAACCGGCGGACTTTGTCGGAAAGATGAAACGATGAACCATACCGCGACATTGGAATCCGGTCAGCGTCGCCAGCTGTTGTGGATCACGCTGGGTGCGGTGGCGCTCTACATTGGGCTCCGTTGGCTGCCCACCGGGACGAATTTGGGTCACATGGATTTCCGCGTGGACCCCAAAGCGGGAAATGCGATCGAATTCTGCGACCCCTCGAATCCGCAGTTCATACCCGTCGTGGCGGTGAAGTCACCGGTCGTCATGGCCGTCTCCACGGCGGAATCTCCGGCCGCAGGGCAAGCGATCAAGGCGACGGTCACTCTGCGGACGAGTTCAGGTAAACCGGTGGCACCGGCGGATCTCCTGGTTGTGCACACCCGGCCTCTGCATTTATTGATTATCGATCCCTCGTTGAACGACTATCAACACGTGCATCCCGAGCCGGTGGGAAAACCTGGTGAGTGGGCTTTTGCGTTTACGCCGAGTGCGGGTGGCACGTATCGGATTTTTGCGGACTTCACGCCGGCGGCGACCGGCCGCGGGCTCTATGCGAGCGCTGATCTTGAGGTGAGTGGTGCACCGGGGATCCCGGGCGCGTTCACCGCAGCGACACCGCCCGCTGCTGACCAGATCCGCGGAAATCTGCGTTTTTCGCTGACGCCCGGTCAGCAGCCGATCCGGGCTAACCAGCCCATCGACCTGAAATTTGCGGTACGTCGGGACAACGGGGCGGACGTCGCGTTGGAACCGCTGATGGATGCGTTTGCCCATTTGGTCGCGTTTGACGAAACGCGGAGTGGCTTTGCGCACTTGCATCCGATGGAGGATGGAGCGCAGGTGCCGGACCTGAAGCAGCCGACGCTCAATTTCAAATTCACGATCCCGAGTCCGGGGCGCTATGTCATTTGGGCGCAGGTCAAGGTCGCGGGCGAAGAGATCGCCGTGCCGTTTGAAGTCGCGGTCGTGCCGTAGCCAATGCTTTCGCTTTGCCGGCGAGTTGGGCGTCTCGTCGCGCACGACGGAGCACTGCGATGAGCTTGGCTCAGAACTTCAGGTGCTTCACCGTGAGACCCTGATTAATGAGCTGCTTCAGTGAATCGATGCCGATGCGGAGGTGGTCTTCCACGAATTTTTCGTCAACGTGCCGGTCGCTTTCCACGGTCTTCACACCGTCTGGCGTCATGGGCTGATCCGACACGAGTAACAAGGCGCCCGTCGGAATCTCGTTGAAGAAGCCGGTCATGAAGATCGTCGCCGTTTCCATGTCGATGCAGAAGGTGCGCATCTTCTGGAGGTACTTCTTGAACTCGTCATCGTGTTCCCAGACGCGGCGGTTGGTGGTGTACACCGTGCCGGTCCAGTAGTCGCGGGCGTGGTCGCGAATCGTGGTCGAGATCGCCTTTTGCAGGGCGAATGCCGGCAGGGCGGGGACCTCCGGTGGAAAATAATCATTGCTGGTGCCCTCGCCGCGGATCGCGGCGATGGGCAGGACGAGATCGCCAATCGATGCGCGGTGTTTGACGCCGCCGCATTTGCCCAAAAAAAGCACGGCCTTCGGATTGATGGCGCTCAGGAGATCCATGACCGTCGCCGCCGTCGCGCTCCCCATGCCAAAATTTATGATCGTGATGTCATCGGCCGTGGCGCTCGGCATGGGCTTCTCCCTCCCGCGGACCGGGACATCATGCCACTCCGCAAAAAGATTCACGTAGTTGCTGAAGTTCGTGAGGAGAATGTATCCGCCAAACTCGTCGAGCGGCACGCCGGTATAGCGGGGCAGCCAGTTCTCAACGATCTCTTTGCGGGTCTTCATCTCGAAGCGTTTAGCGGGCCTTGGCGCAGAACACACCGAAAAAATCGCGCGATCGAATCTGGCCGATGCCTCGCCCGGTGGAAGCTTTGCCGGTCAAGGATTGCGCTTCGGATCATTGCGAGCTGCGCTGCTCGGTTTCAAACTCATGAGTGCCGTGCTGCGAGCATCGATCGGTGGACTATTCTGGGCGGCCTTTGTGCTCGTCGAAGGGATAACGTTACAAGGCGAAGCGTGGGCGCATGCGCTGCTGGTGTTCGCCGCGCTGGTGCTGGTGCCGTTGGTGCTGGAGCTTTTCGCCGATGTGGAAGCGCCCCAATGTTCGAAACGCCTGTTGAACATCGCCGAGAACGTGCAGTTGCCCGCGGGATTGTTCCTCGGCGTGGCGTGTCTGTTGTCGCCGGGACCGCTTGCTGCCCTCGCGACCGTGCCTTGGCTGGGGTTCACCCTTTTGCTGGCGATGGCCGGCTTTTGGCGGATGAAGTCCGGAGGGTTGACCCGCGAACTGCACCTTCTGTGTGCCGACGTTGCGCTGATGTTTCTCGCGATTGGCGGGCTTTGGACCTTGGCCGATCGCGGTGGGGTTTCTCCGCTTGGTTTTGCTCCTGGGATCGTGTCGTTGACGGCCGTGCACTTTCATTACGCCGGGTTGCTGTTGCCGTTATTTGCCGGCCTGGCGCAACGGGAGATGTGGATGTCACGGATGGCGTCGCGCGCAGCGGTCGGAGTGGTATTGGGTGTGCCTGCCGTGGCGTTTGGCATCACGGCGACTCAACTCGGGTGGAGTCCGACGATCGAGGCCGGAGCGGGATGCGGACTGGCGCTGGCGGGCATGGGGGTGGCGGTCTTGCACGTGCGCCTCGCGTTGGACGCGCGCTGGTCGATGGGCGCGCGCATTCTGCTGGGTATTGCCGGCGCGTCGTTGTTTTTCGGGATGATGCTGGCGGCCCTTTACGCCACCCGGGCCTTCAGCGCACCGGTGCCGTGGTTTGATTTGCCCCGGATGCGGGCGGTGCACGGCACCGTCAACGCGCTCGGATTCGGCCTTTGCGGCGTGCTGGGCTGGCGGCTTGCGCCGCGGGAGTGACCGGTTGGATCTGAAGTTTGGCGCGAGACGACCAAGGTCCGCTGGGCCGGGCGAGTTTCCGAACCAGTGAGACCGTCCGGGCGAAAAACAATCGGTACGGCTCACCCGGCGGAGCCATCCGTTTTCATCACGGATTCGGGCCGGAGCATCGCACGGGTGCGCCGGGATGCGGGATCGTCACATGCGCGCGAGGGCGTTATCCGTATTCAGGTGCTCGATACCCGTGAATTTCTGCGATTGCTCGTCGGCGTGGTAACTCGAGCGCACGAGCGCGCCGCTTTCGATCACGCCGATGCCCAAGCCGAGTCCGAACTGTTTCCAGTGCAGGAACTCTTCGGGCGGCGCCCAGCGGGAAACCGGCAGATGTTGCGGGCTGGGCTGTAGATACTGACCGATCGTCACAATATCTGTCCGATCCGCCGCGATATCGCGCAGGGTCTGTTCGATCTCATCCGGCGTTTCGCCGAGGCCGAGCATGATGCCGGTTTTGGTAACGAAGCCGCGCCTCTTGGCGTGCTTCAGGATCGAGCGTGAACGTGCGTAACGAGCCTGGACGCGAACGGGCTTTTGCAGGCGCTCCACGGTTTCCAGGTTGTGGTTGAAAATGTCGGGTCTGGCGTCGAGGACGACGTCGAGGTGGGCGGTGTTGCCCTTAAAATCAGGCGTCAACACTTCGATCGCGGTCTGCGGATTGCGATGGCGCACGGCGCGAATCGTCGCGGCCCAGACACTGGCGCCACCGTCCGCGAGTTCATCGCGAGCCACGCTGGTGATTACGCAATGCTTCAAATTCATCTTCGACACGGCATCGGCGACTCGTGCGGGTTCGCCGAGATCGAGTTCCGTGGGGCGGCCGGTCGCGATCGCGCAGAAGTTGCAGGAGCGCGTGCAGATATTGCCCAGGATCATGACCGTGGCGGTGCCGCGGGACCAGCATTCGCCGAGGTTGGGACATTGCGCGCTCTGGCAAACGGTGTGCAGCTTGTTCTCGTCGACGAGCCGCTGGGTCGCGGCATAGCCGGGCCCGCTGGGCAATTTG
>JBBQEG010000143.1:0-12304 GCA_038320495.1 Opitutales bacterium
GCTGGACGATCGTGCCGGCCGCAATCACGCCAGGCAGCGAGTCGCCGACGATGGAGTCACTGATTCTGTCGAGACTGAGGACGCGATTGACTGCAAAGGCACTGAGGGCGGCGATCACGAGGCACAGGAAGCCCGAGGACAGGCTGATCCGTTGAGCAATGGTCGAGTTTTTCATGAATGGATTGGCTGGAATGAAGTCAGGAGCGAGCGGACGGGGTTACGGGTGGCTGGGAAGTGGCGGTGAGGAAAGAAAGGCGTTTAGAACGCGATCTGCACGCGACCCAGCAACCGGCCGGCCTTGGGGGCCGGTGCGGGCTGCTCGCCGCGGACGTAGTTGAGGGTGAACTTAAGGTCGTCGCCCTTGAGAAAGTAAGTGACGCCATAGGTCCACTCGCGGGTGGTGGTGTCGGGGCGGTCGGCGTCGCTGTCGTAGTGGTCGAAGCGCAGCAGGGTCTGCCAGTGCTTGGTGAAGTTCCACAAGCCGTAGACGTACGAGCCTTCGCCGGTGACGGAACGGCCGGTGACGGGATCGCGGTCGTTGCGGAGCCATTCGACGCCCAACTCGGCCGGACCGGCGTACACCTGGGTGTCGAGGCCGTAGCCGGTGCGGCGACCAGTGAATGCGCCGCGATCGACGGTGTTGAAAATGTTGGTGCCGACCGACCAGCGAACCGGCACATCGCCGCGGTTGGTGTCGAGCACCGTCGCGGCCAGGCGGCCGGAGGTCATGAACTTGGAGTTATCGTTGTTGCCGAGATTGACTCCGTTGCCGTTGAAGATGCCGAGCGAGTAATTGATGGTTTTGCCGAAGAGATCGCCGGTGGCCATCGTGCCGATCTGGCGGCCGACGGTGAGGCGGTCGTTGGCCAGGGAGCGCTCGATGAAGAGGGTCTTCGGATCGGAGACCAACTGATCGAAGCCGAAGGGAGTCTTGAACTGGCCGGCTTGCAGCTTGAGCGCGGGATACTTGGTCCACGCCAATACCGCGTCGGTGATTTGTCCGCGAGAGTTGGGGTTGTTGCCGATGGCGGCGTTGCCGAAATCGGATTCGATCTTGAACGCCATGCCCTCCGTAAAGTAGCCGGCGAATGAGACGCGCAGGCGACGGAGGAGGAAGCGGTCGCCGAGGCCGGCATAGCGCGCATCGGGCACGCCACCGGTCTCGCCGTACACTTGGGCGACGCCACCGAGGACGAATTTCGCCTCCTTGCCGGAGTACGTGACGGCTTGGAGCGGCGGAGACACCTTCGTGTCGGCTTCCGTCCGGGAGGCGAGTTGTTTGCGAGAGGCACTGTCGTCCGCAACCTGCTGGCGGAGCGCACCGTTTTCGGCGGCAAGCTCGGTGAGCCGGCGCTCCAAGGCGGCAAAGCGCGCCTCGATGGCACTGGAGACGCCCGCGGTGCCGGACGATGCGGCGTCAGCGTGAACGGCGACGGGCGCAATCGCCAGAAGGGCCAGGATAGTGGTGATAGTTGATTTCACGTCGAGAGATGGATGGAAACGCCGGCCGCAGGTAAGAAATGGGGTAGGCCCAACCGTTAATTCGTCCGCTTTGGGAAAATCGTTAGGGAATTCTCAACGGGTTCCGGGTATGCGACCGGGCGGATCCGGCCGCCGGCGGGCGTGCGGAATCGACGCCGCTGCACGGATATTTGCGCCGAAAACCGCGGTCAGGCTCCATCTGAAACCAAGGATTTGTCCGCTACTCACGCGCACCGATCGCGAGAATAAAGCGCCTCCCCAGTGCCGCGCGCGATCGTGGCACTGGGACGCGCTCACGAACGAAACGTTCTCCCCAAGCGAGACTAATACTAATCGTCCATATGATGTAGACGATTGTCATCCCGAGGTGCTCGAAGCGCGCCGGGGCGATCCGGCCGGATTGCTGCGGCGCTTCGCTTCTCGCAATGACAATGAGTGGTTATGCTCATTTCTAATCTGCTCTCGCAGCACTCTTTCGAGCCTGAGTTCCCTACTTAACAATCGATCAGATCCTGCGTCAGCCGCCCTCCCCCGCCATGACCAACGGTAATCTCCCGTCGGTGCGCCAGCGGCATCGGCCAACTCAGGATGGGCGGCGCGGACATCATGGGCGAGCGTGGACGTCCTTTCAGACCGGATACAAGGCAACGTCCTTATTTCTGAATCCCACCGTTATGGCAGTCGATGCATGAAAGCTCGGGATCGAGCTCACCATCCGGATGCTTGAACGGAAGTCCTTTCGCGACGAGGTTTTCCAGTTCGAGACCTTTGCCCTGCGCGATGATGGTATGGCACGACGTGCAATCACTAGCCCGGAGCTTTTCACCAGTTACGCTTTTATGGGTTTCACCATGACAGCGGAAACAGCCGGCCCAATCTTTGTGGCCGATGTTGTCGGGATAGAAACGCCAGTCGGCCTTCCGTTCCGGGAAGATCGTTTGCGAGAAAATCTCCTGTACGACTGCGATCGCGCCGGGTAACTCCGACGCCAACGCAGGATCAGAGTACTTGGCGGCCATAAATTCCGCGATCCTCTGCGGGGCCTCGGCCGCGGTCGTGATCTTGTTTTCCGACATGGCCTGCACCGCGACGCGCTTGATGTTCGGCAGCTTCGTGCTGAGGGCACCGGATGCCATCGCAGTCTCGACCGCGGTATTGGCGGTGGGAAATTGATGCGCCGGCCGGTTGTGGCAGTCCATACAGTCCATCGTCCGGATCTTATCCGCCGGCGGTTCCCCGGTGAACTCTTCGGTGCGAAACACGCGGGACGTCCCATCCTTGAGATTCGTCACCCGAGTCCACGGAATCTCCTGCCGCTTGTCGTCCGTCGCATAGTATTCGACTTTTTCCGTCTCGCTGGCGTGCCAGTGAATGCCACCAGCCGCGCTGCCCGGCGCGCCTTTGTTCACATGCATCAACATCCGGGCGGTGTAAGGCGTGTTATTCTTATCCGAGAGAAAATGCTCGTAGTTGATTTCAACATTACCGTGGAATTTTTCGGACCAGTGACATTTTTGACAGGTGTCCTGCGCGGGCCGCATAGTATGGACCGGCGTCTCAATGGGACGGTTGTAGTTGTCCAATACGTACGCGATGAGCTGGCGCGTCCCATTGATCTTCGCTTTGATAAACCATTGTGCGCCGGAGCCGACGTGACATTGCACACAGTCCACCCGCGCATGCGCGCTGCGTTGATAGGTCGCCCATTCCGGGTTCATCGCCGTGTGGCAGACCTCGCCGCAGAACTGGTTCGACTCCGCGTAATGATAAGTCTGATAGCTGCCAAACGCACTCATAAGAACGAACGTGAGTGCGCCCGTTCCAAACAGAATCAACTGAAACCGCTGCTTCGGATCGGCTAAGTTAATGCGCCATTTATCTGGCACCGTCGCCGCATGCTCGATCGCCCAACGGCGCTGTGCCCAAGCCCCAAAAAAGATCAGCGCAACGCCTCCAATGAGGAAACCCGGCGCCACAATATAAGTAAAAATGCCAAGGTACGGATTCGCATTATCCTGCGTGAAATCCATCCACACCATGAACGCGAACGAGAACAGCGCTCCCAGCGCCACGACGGCACCGATCGCGGTGATCCAGTTATTGAAGTGGCTTCTCGGCCGGGCAGGCCGGGCGGGAGACGAGGGGGATTCGTTAGAGTCGGACATGGCGGAAGGACACTGGCGGTTCGCAACTTAACCGGGCTGGCGTGATAAAAAGCTCATCGACGCCGCCCCGAGCCCATCGAGAGCACTCAGCTCACGATTTGAACTTACGCACGTAGGCGACGAGTTCCTCGATTTCCTTGCTCGAAAGCTCGTCCTTGTAGCCCTTCATGCGCTCTTTCCCGTTCTTGTCGGTGACGCCTTCAGCGGTGGCCTTGATCGCCTCGGCGTCAGTGAACGAGGCCTGCGCCTTGGCATCGGTATAATCTTGGACCTTCAGCTTGCGTCCAACTTTAGTCTGACCCTTTCCATCCGCCCCGTGGCACTTGGCACAGTGATTTTCCCAATTTTCTGCCACGGGCGCAGCAAGCAAAACCGCGCCGACAGCGAGCAGAGGCGCGACGAAGATGAATTTGAATGGATTTTTCATAGGTGGGCGTGGCTGGATTTAAAATGCCTCAATATTATGCCCAATCAGCGGCGCGATGGCTGTGCATTCTTTGCTGAGGTAGCCGCAAACCTTGGTAAAAAGGACAAGGGAACTTCCACACTCTTGCGTAGCGTTCCGCAACAAACGCGGAGCCGAACTCCACCCAAATCTGGCAAACTTGGAGCTTCGCCGCGCCCATGAAAGAATTCCTCCGCTCCCTCCGCGACAGCCTGATTTCCCTTAAACTGACGATTGCCCTCCTCGTGCTCGGGATGGTGTTGGTATTCACCGCCACGCTCGATCAGGTGAATCTCGGGATCTGGACGGTACAGGAAAAGTATTTCCGATCGTTCGTCATCTACGCGAAATTCGGCCCGGTCGCTCTGCCAATCTTTCCCGGCGGCTATACAATCGGCGGCCTGCTTTTGGTTAATGTCATCGGAGCGTATGTCTACAAATTCAAGTTCATCTGGCGCAAGGCAGGCATTCTCCTCTCTCATTTCGGTCTGATCGTTCTCCTCGTCGGCGAACTCCTCACCGGTCTCTGGCAGCGCGACTATTTTATGCGCCTGGATGAAGGCCAAACCCGCAACTACGCCCAGAGCTTTCGCGATCACGAACTCGCAATCATCGATATCACGGATCGCGCTTTCGACGAGGTTGTGGCCTTCCCCGAGAAGCTCCTGACCGGCCGGCGTGAGATCCAACACGCCAAGCTTCCGTTCCGAATCATCCCTGACAGTTTCTATCCCAACGCCCTCCTGCAGGTCCGGCCGCCTGAAACCGAGGGACACCGCAGCAGTTTTCCCCCTTCCATCGCCACCGCCGGGGCCGGCCAACACCTCCTGGTCGCCCCCCAACCCATCACCTACAAACAGGACGAACGGAATCTGCCGACCGCGTTCCTCGAAATCAAAGCGCCCGACCGTTCCCTCGGCATGTGGCTCGTCTCGACGCAACTTAACGCGCCTCAGGTTTTTGAATACGCCGACCGCTCCTATGAGATCGCCCTGCGGCCAGTGCGGTCCTACAAGCCGTTCTCGCTGACGCTGCTTAAATTCAGTCACGATCGTTACGCCGGCACCCAGATTCCCAAGAACTTCTCAAGTCGCCTCCGGCTGCAAACCACCGACGGCACGGAAGACCGCGAGGTGCTCGTCTATATGAACAACCCGCTGCGCCATTCGGGGTTCACCTTTTATCAATCCGGCTTCGAGAACAATGACCGCACTACGATCCTCCAAGTCGTCCACAACCCGTCCTGGCTGTTCCCCTACGTCGCCACGGTGCTGATGTCGGTGGGCCTCACCCTCCAGTTCTGTCTCCACCTGTTTTCCTTCGTGGGACACCGCCGCGCGCTGACGGCCGCCAAACCCTCGTCCGCGCCGACGGCCGCCGGCACCCGCGGCAACCCATCCACTCCGGCCGCCGCCACCGTATGAAAAAGCTGCTTCCCTCGCTCGCCGCGTTCGTCGTCATCGCGGGTCTCGTCGCCACGTTGCGTGCCCCGCGCAACCCCGAAGCGTATGACATCGCGGCCTTCAGCCAGCTTCCGACGCTGGTGAATGGACGCATCAAGCCTCTGGATACCGTCGCCCGCACTTCCCTGCTCACGATCCAGGGCCGGCAACGGGTGACCTCAGCGGACGGCCGCTCCCTCGCTCCCGCCGAATGGCTGCTCGACGTCCTTCACCGTCCCGCGCAAGCCGACAGCTATCAGACGTTCGAGATCGTGCATCCGGATGTCCTCGCCCTGCTCAATCTCACGACGGAGCAAGGGGCCGGAGGGAAACGCTTCTCCCTGCAGCAAATGCTCCGCAGCCTCCCCGAACTCGACCGCCAGGCGAGGCTCGCCGACGGTGTCGAGCACGCCCTGCGTTCGACCTTTCAGCGCGCCATCGTACAACTCCGCAATGCGGTGCTGCTTTATCAGCACCTGCAAACCAGCCTGGTGCCACCGGGGACGGACGATTTTTTTGCGCAGCTCGAACAACTCGAGCGCCTCCTGCCGGCGGCCCTACAGACGCCCATGACCGCGGGGCAGGCTTCACCGCACGCTTCGCCGGGCGGAAAGCTGATTCTCGAAATGGGCACCGCGTTCGCGACGATGGAGCGATTCGCGTTTCTGCACCCGATCCCGCCCGCGCCGACCGCCCCTGATCAGAGCAACTGGAAAACAGTCGGCGCCGCTTGGAGCGAGACGCTGGAAAATGGCCGGATCGATCCGGCCGCCCGCGATTTCGCCACCCTCGGCCGGGCATGGCGGGATCGCCAGCCAGAGGCGTTCAACGCCGCGGTGGCCTCCCACCAGGAACACATCGATGCGGCGTTCCCCGGAGTGCACACCCGCGCCATCGTTGAAACCCGTTTCAACTCGTCGCAACCGTTCTACTCGAGCGCCGTCCTCTACGTGATCACGTTTCTCGTCGGCGTCTTTGCCTGGCTAAAGTGGCCGGAGCTGCTGGGTAACATTGCGTTTCGCATCGTGGTCATCGCGTTCGCTGTCACCACGCTCGGAATCCTCACCCGGATGTGGCTCGAGGCCCGCCCGCCGGTCACCAATCTCTACTCATCCGCCCTGTTCGTCGGCTGGGGCGCGGTGGGACTGTGTGTAATTCTTGAATACATCTACCGCAACGCGATCGGCAGCGTGGCGGCCGGATTGATCGGGTTCGCCACCCTGCTCATCGCCCACCATCTCGCCCTTGGCGGTGACACCATGGAGATGATGCGTGCGGTGCTCGATTCGAACTTCTGGTTGGCGACGCATGTAGTAACAATCACAGTCGGCTATTCCGCCACCTTTCTGGCCGGCTTCCTCGCGATCATTTACGTGATGCGCGGCCTCTTCACGCGCTCACTCGACGCCCGCACGGCCGATGCGATTGGCCGGATGATATACGGCATCGTCTGCTTCGGAACATTTTTCAGCCTGGTCGGCACCGTGCTCGGTGGCATCTGGGCCGATCAATCCTGGGGTCGCTTCTGGGGCTGGGATCCCAAGGAAAACGGCGCCCTCATCATCGTGATTTGGAATGCCATCATTCTTCACGCCCGCTGGGGCGGATATGTGCGGACCCGCGGCCTCGCCGTACTCGCCATCTTCGGCAACGTCGTCACCGCTTGGAGCTGGTTCGGCGTCAACATGCTCGGCGTCGGCCTGCACAGCTACGGCTTTATGGACGCCGCGTTCTGGTGGTTGGTGATGTTCGCTTTCAGCCAATTGCTGATCATCGCGGCCGCCTCCGTTCCGATGGAATACTGGCGCAGCTTCCGTTCCGCCGCCTCCAAACCGGCCGCCGCCCACTCAGGGCGGTCGAGCCCTCCTTGCCTGGGCGTTCATCGGTCTCGACCGTAGCGCCTGGCCGGACAGCAGACGCCGCATGTGTGTCGGATGGTCATGGTGCGCAACCCATACCAACCGATGCGGATCGATCGCCAAGCAATGCGCAGTGCCACTCTCCTCGCCGAGTTATCCGCCGAAGAGTCCGCTTTGATGGAAGTCGAGGCGGCGCTCGTCCGCCTGCAGAATGGCACCTACGGCTTCTGTGAAGAAACAGGGGAGCCGATCTCCACCACTCGACTTAAAGTCATTCCGTGGACCCGCTACTCCCGCGCCGCCGCCGCCCGCCGGGAACAGTCGCGTCGCAAGGTGACCTGAGCCTCCTGCTCATAAACGGAACGCGCCGAACGAACGTTTCTCGACGCCATCAGAACGGTACCGGCGAAATCGCCGGGACTGCGTACCGACACTACAGCCCAAAGCGACGACGTTCGTGTATCCGTCACCCTAGGACCCGCTCCGCATGCGCCACCGTGCGTTGCGCGATGGCGAGAAGTTGCGGCGTGAGACGGCGCAAGTCCGCCCGCAGCTCCGCGAGCCCGGTAGGCAGATACTCGTGCACAATTTCATTCCGCAGCTCCTTCATCTCACGGAGCACGCGTGCTGATTCCACCAAGCCGCGTTTCTCCGCCCGGTTGATGACATCAATCAACGTTCCTTCCGGCTCGAGCTCGTACCGGTCAATCGCCCGCAGAACCGTGTTAACCAAAAAATCTGTAGTGCGTGAAAAGCGACTGGCGAGTACTTCGATGGCATCGAGTTCGGCGAACGTAAACGACGGGCCATCACCAATGGCCACGCAACCACCGGTCGCCCGCTGCAACGATTCTATCGCCTGCTGCAATCCCTGCACATTTTCCCGCAAAACCGCTGCAGCCGACTTTGCCTTCACAACGCAATCGCCTCCTCGGCAATAGCACGGGCAAAGGCGGACGGCTGCTTTCCGAGTACCACCAAATCGAAATGCTGCATTCCCAAACGATCCTGGAGATCGAGTTTGATCTGCCGCAGATCCCCCCGCGCCAGTTTCTCAGACGCGATGAGGAGATCGATATCCCCCCCGCGGGCATCCGGCCGGGTGCGCGAACCGAACAGGAACACGCGGGCAGATGGATCCCGCCGTGCCACGATTTCCTTGATCGCTTCACGCTCTGTTGGTTCGAGTCTCACGACCTGCACCATGACAGCCCTCGCGCTCCCCGTAAAGCCGAGGTTTCAGTCACTCTAAACGTCGCTCGTTATTTCGTCGTACCGGCCGGCGGTAACGCGAACGCACACGGCGCCCCCGCCTCAAACGCGCTCACACTCGCGAGCGTCGTCTCGGCAATCGTCGTGATCGCTTCGCTGGTGAAAAACGCCTGGTGTCCCGTCACAATCACATTGGGCAAGGTCAACAACCGCGAAAATACTTCGTCACCCAGAATCGTATTCGAACGGTCTTCGTAGAAGAGATCCGCCTCCTCTTCATAGACGTCGATGCCCAGGTATCCAATTTGTCCTGACAGCAACCCGTCAATCGCGGCCCGGGTATCAACCAGTCCTCCCCGGCTGGTGTTGATCAGCATCACACCACGCTTCATTCGCGCAATGCTCTCCGCCTGGATTAAATGCCGCGTCGCCGGCACCAGGGGACACTGCAGCGTGATGACATCGGACTGGCAAAGCACCTCCTCGAACGAACAGAACGGCAACCCGGATGCCAGAGCCTCCGCCGAAGGCTTGGGATCGCTCAACAACACGTGACAGCGAAACCCTTGGAGAATCTGCGCCACGCACAGCCCGATCCGACCCGCACCCGCGATTCCGACGGTCTTCCCAAACATGTCGAAACCCAGCAGCCCATCGATCGAGAAATTTCCCTCGCGCACCCGGTTATGCGCGCGATG
Source organism: Opitutales bacterium (assembly GCA_038320495.1). Taxonomy (GTDB): domain Bacteria; phylum Verrucomicrobiota; class Verrucomicrobiia; order Opitutales; family Opitutaceae; genus ER46. The sequence goes on from JBBQEG010000143.1 coordinate 9,304, forward strand.
AATATGCCGGTTGAGCGCCAGCATTAAAGCGACCGCATGCTCGGCCACGGCATGCGGTGAATACTGCGGTACATGCACCATCGTAAGGCCGAGGCGCGCCGCCGCCGCCAGATCGACGTGATTATAGCCGGAAGAACGCAGCGCCACGAGCCGCGTGCCACCCGCCGCCAGGACCTCCAACACGCCAGCATCGAGCTGATCATTCACAAAGGCGCACACTGCTTCAAAGCCCTTCGCCAAGCTCACCGTCTCAGGTGTGAGCCGCGGCTCGAGAAAGGAAAGGGCGTGGCCACGACTCGTGTTGGCCGTCGTAAAAAAAGTTCGGTCGTAGGGCTTGGTGCTGAAGAAGGCGATGCGCATAATTTCATCCTAACACTACGAGCCTCGGAATGCACGGAAACCTGGAGTGACAATCTCCGCGCCGCTCGTGCTAAAGTCCCTTCCCGGCGCAAGGGTTAAACCGGTTCTTCGCTGTTTTCAGTGGAATTGAGGGAAGAAGCCCGGAGTTTGACCGCGGATTATGCGGATGGCACGGATGGATTAAGTGATCCCTAAACCGGACCTTTCCTTCTCCATTCCAACGCCATCAACGTGACCATGACCCGGCGTTCCACTCCGCAAATTTTGACCACCCAAACGCATTTTCCGGCGAGCGCCGTGGGACAATTTCGGATACGCTGGTCGATGATGAATACGCCCCCCACCCGTCTGATCCTCACCTGCGAAGGATTCTCCCCCAAGGACGAAATCCGCGCCCATGCCGATGAAAAGGCAGCAAAGATTCTGCGCCACGAAACCCCGCGCGTCGACCTCGTGCGGCTGCACCTCAAACGGGAGGCTCCCCACTCCGCTCCCGTTCGCTTCTCCGCCCGGGCCACTGCTGAACACGCCGGACCCGATCATGTGATTCACGCCGAAGCCGAGGAGCCCGCGACCGCCATTAATACCGCCTTCGCCAAGCTGGAACGCGTCCTCAGTAGCGCCGCCGGGGTTCGCAAACACGAGCGTCACGTGCTTCCCGAAGACGTCGCGTAGCGCGCACCGTTTCGAACGCAAGATCCGCGCGGTCTCCCACAAACCGCGCGGAGCCGTCTGGCCGACTGCCTGCGATAGTCTCAGTCCCCACCGCCCATGTACCTTGCCACCGCCACCGCTGCCACCGCCGCCGCACCGCTCGATCTCGACCTCATTCGGAAGTACTCAATCCCGGGCCCGCGCTACACCTCGTATCCGCCGGCGACGAAATTCACCACGGATCTCGCGAGCCTCGCACTCCCGAGCGCAATCAAGGCCGATAACGCCCCCGGCGCCGATCCGATCTCGCTCTATTTCCATCTTCCGTTCTGCGAAACGCGGTGCTGGTTCTGCGGTTGCAATACAGTCATCACCCTCCGCCGCGATTCCGCCTGCGAATATCTCGACGATCTCGACCGCGAAATGGCGCTCACCGCCAAACACGTGGATCCGTCCCGTCCCGTGACCCAGATTCATCTCGGCGGCGGCACCCCCACTTTCTTCCCGCCGGCTGAGCTCCGTCGCTTGGGCACCCTGATCCGCCAGTACTTCCCGACCATTTCGCCGGAGGTCGAATTTGGCGTCGAGGTCGACCCGCGCCGTCTCACCCGGGAACATGTCGCCGCTCTGCGCGAAATCGGCATGAACCGTGCCTCGCTCGGTGTCCAAGACACTAACCCCGCGGTGCAACTCGCGATTCACCGGATCCAACCGCAATCGGTCAACCAGCAAGCCTTCGACTGGCTGCGCGAAGCAGGCATTAACTCGATCAATGTCGATTTGATCTACGGTCTTCCGCTGCAAACCCCCGAATCGTTTGCCCGCACCATCGACGATGTCCTGACTCTCCAGCCCGACCGCCTTTCGGTGTTCAGTTATGCCCACGTCCCTTGGATAAAGCCCGCCCAGAAAATCCTCGAGGGCCGCACCGAGCTACCCGGACCCGAGGAGAAACTCGCGATGTCGGCCGTCGCTCACGAAAAACTTCTCGCCGCCGGCTTTGTCGACATCGGCCTCGATCACTTCGCCCGCCCCGACGACTCCCTCGCAATCGCCCTCCGCTCGGGCACGCTGCATCGCAACTTTCAGGGCTACAGCACGCAGTCCGGCGCGTCGCTCTACGGGTTTGGAATCTCCTCGATTTCATCCACCGCCGATTCCTACCGCCAGAATCACAAAACCCTGGATGCCTGGCGGGCCGCCCTCGACTCCGGTGAATTTCCGATCGAGCGCGGCCTCCGCCTGACGGTTGATGACCAATCACGACGCACGTTGATCATGCGCTTGATGTGCGACCGCCGGCTCGACTTTCCCGCGCTCTCGGCCGAAATCGGTTTCGATGTACAGCAGGTTTACGCCCAGGAGATCGCCAGTTTGGAGGACCTCCGCGCAGATGGAATCATTCGATTCACCCCGACCAGCGTGGAAGTTACGCCCGTGGGCGTACCGCTCCTCCGGGTCATTGCCATGCGCTTCGACGCGACGTTCACACCAGGACGCGGCGAACACTCGCGGACAATATAGTCTCTATAGCCTCACAGGGGGCGTGCTGCCTTCCCCGACTCGAAAACCGCAAATGACTACAGCGCGAGTTGCGCGCGCAACCACGCTGGACGATCGGTCGTGATGCTTGCCGCGCCGAGCGCAATCCAGCGGCGTGCGATCGCGACATCGTTGATCGTCCAAACATGCAGCTCGAGTCCCGCGGCCTCGATCCTCTTCGCATCGTCCGCGGTCAGCGGCCAGGTGTGCTGCAAATCGAGCCCGGTCAGCCCCGCCGCTTTGGCCGCCCGAATCATCTCATCGACCGTCGGCGGCGCCTTCGCTTCCGGCGCCTTCAACGGATCCGGCAAGCGATAGCCGACCAACCAAAGCGTCGGGTAGTCCGGCAGCTGGCTGCGCACTGCGACGAGCGAGTCGAAATTGAAACTGATTACCGTGATGTGCTTCGCACTCGTCCCGGTCCGCGCGAATACCCGACCTAACT
>JBBQEG010000144.1:0-12250 GCA_038320495.1 Opitutales bacterium
GTGGCCCGCTGGTCGCTGGAGCCGAAGCTGACGCATCCGACGCGGGTTATGGCCCTCGGCGGCCGGTTCAAGTGGAACGATCAGGGCGAAACGCCGAACACGATGTTTGCCATCGGCGAGTATCCGAATGGTCAGTACGCGTTTTTCAATGTGCGCAATGTCAATTACGAGGGTTATCTGCACCAGGTGGAGAACCAGTATTATTTCGAGGACGGCGGAAAAATTATCAAGGACCAGTATTATTCCAAGGGCAGCTCCAAGGGGGAGAAGCTCTCGCTCGCTCCGGGCAAGGTGACGCCGGGTGGCAACTGGGGCTCGTTCATCGCGGCCGTGCGGGCCGGCAAGCCCGAGATGGCCAATGGCACGGCGCTCGACGCGCACAACGGAAGTGTCCTCGGCCATTTGATGAACAACTCTTACCGCCTCGGTAAGAAGGTGCCGTTCAACGCGAAGGCGGGCCGGTTCGGCGATAATAAGGACGCCTATGAACACTTCATGGCGCTCCATTCCATCATGCACGATGGGGTCGGTGTGCCGGAGAATGGCACGGAGTATGTCGTCGGTCCCTGGCTCACCTTTGATCCCAAAACCGAGCGTCATACGGGCGAGTTCAGCAAGGAGGCGAACGCCCTCCTGCAGGATCAGCATAGTCGCGGTTACGAAATTCCGTCGGTGAAAAACGTCTGAGGCGGAATTGCTTGGACTAAGCGATGAGGGTTCAGGCTCGAATCCTCAGACCAACGTGATATAGACATTCCTGTGTGTTCCGAGGGATGGGACCCTAACCACCCCGGACCAATGGGAATGTCTGTTTTGCTTTCGGACCCAGACAGACTGAAGTGTCTTTTACGTTTCGATGGGGTACCCGGTGAGGGGAGTGGGGCGCCTGCTTGAGGCATCCGTGGGAGGATGGCGGACGGATGATCAAGGCCGGTCGTCGGGTGCGGTGTTTGGCGGGGCGGAAACGATAAGTGGCCCCCGGCTTCGATCTGTGCATGATCGACCGACCACCGATGCCCGACCTTCACGATGATCTCCCTGCCTGTGCCGGTTGCGGAAAATGCTGCCACCTGCTTGTCGACCTTTCGCTGGGGGATGACGTGCCGGAAGAGTTCGTGGTCGAGCATTCCGGCATGCGGTGCATGGACCAACAAGGGGATGGCGCGTGCATCGCGCTGGATGTGGAGACGCAGCTTTGCACGATCTACGAGCGGCGTCCACAGGTCTGCCGCGACTTCAATCGCGGCGAAGCGCTCTGCCGCCGGGCGGTCTTTGGTCGCCGTGGGTCATTGGCAGCGCCGGATACGGTCGTCTGACCAATCGGTCTGGCGCTAATCTCACCTCGCAAGTCTGCTCCTCGGCCGTTTTTATCCCGCTGCCTCCATGAAAATCAAATCTGCGGAATTCGATGTCAGCGCTCCGGACCTGCGTTCGTGCCCCAAGTGGGCGCTGCCGGAATTCGCGTTCATTGGCCGCTCCAATGTCGGCAAGTCTTCGCTGATCAATTCACTGACCGATCGCCGCGCGTTGGCGAAGGTCTCGGTCACGCCGGGCAAGACGCAGCTGATCAACTTCTTTGTCATCAACGGGGCGTGGAGCCTGGTTGATTTGCCGGGCTATGGTTACGCCAAGGTGGGACGCCAGCGGCGGCTCGAGTTCAATGAAGCCGTCGCGGGCTTTATCTCGGGTCGGCGTAATCTCCGGTGTGTCTTTGTGCTGATTGATTCGCGGCTGGAGCCCCAGCCGATCGACATTGAGTTCCTGCGCTGGATCGAAGGCATCAAAGTGCCTTACGCGCTCATCTACACGAAAACCGACAAGCAATCTTCAACGCAAACCGAGTCGAACATTGCGGCGTTTAAGAAAGTGATGAGCGAGTGGCGGGAAGAGTTGCCCGACCTTTTGATTAGCTCGGCGAAAACCGGTTTGGGCCGGACCGCGGTTCTCAACTATATCGAGGCGGTGCTCGCGAAGGCTAACCGGACGACGGGCTGATCGCGGAGCGAAGATAGGCTCTCCGCGCCGGATCAAAACCATCCGATGCCTAACGCGGGTGCCTCATTCGTAGATGTACTTCGAGATCCACGGATCGCGGGTTTTTTCCTGGTACGCCTTCAAGCGCGCAGCGAGGTCGCTAAAGATCGCCCGATGATTGAGGTCGTCCGCCAGGTTTGAGACCTCATGGGGATCGTTCTGCAGATCGTAGAGCTCGTAACGCGGGCGGAATTGATAGTCGGAAATGCGACGTTTGCCGTAGAACGGCTGTTCGGATTTAAGCGCGGCCTGCCAGGTGGCGGATGCCCATAGATCCGACGCGAACGGGTAGGGCAGTTGATGCGCGATGTTGAGGATCAGCTTGTGCCGATCCGTGCGGATAACCCGCATCGGATAGTACATGGTTATCTCGTGGAACTGATGGGAGGCGAAGACGAGATTCCAATCGGGCAGCTTGGCGCCTTCCAGTGTGGGCAGGAAGGAACGACCGTGAAACTCATATTTGACCAAGCCCGTTCCACCGCCCTTTTTTTTGCCTTTCGCATTCGCGTTGTCGGAGGCGGCGCCGACCGCGCCACTCTCGGGGTCGCCGGGACGGAACGGTGGGGCGAGAACTTCTTTAACGCCGGCAATGTCGAGGATGGTCGGCGTCATGTCGACCCAGGAGACCATCGCTTCGCTGACGACCCCGCGGTTCTTCTGATCGGGGCTGCGCACCACGAGGGGCAGCTTCATCCCGGCGTCGTACAATGTCGTCTTGGCGCCAGGCCAGGCCATGCCGTTGTCGGCGCCGAAAATGATAACGGTGTTCTCGTACTGACCGGTCTCTTTGAGGATCTCGACGAGACGGGCGAGGCCGGCATCGGTGCGGGAAATGGCCTGGTAATATTGCGCGAGTTCCGCGCGGGTCTCCGGCAGGTCGGGCAGGTGCGGCGGGACGGTGAGCCCCACCTCGCTGTAGGTAACGTCCTTGATTTCCGGATACTGAATGTGATTGCCGAACGGGTTCGGCTTGAGCGGGTGTCCCTCCAGTTCGCCGCCGGAACGGTGGGGCGTCAGCGTGCAGAAATAGAGGAAGAACGGTTTGCTTTTGTCGGCGATGAACGATTTGGAGGCGTTGGCCATCCCGACCGGGTTCCAGGCGTTTCCGGGGATGGCGGTCTCGAACTTATAAACGTCTTCAGGCGCGAGGTGATATTTTCCGATCCGGCCGGTGCGGTAATTGTTTTCGCCGAGAATCACCGGAAGCGAACGCACGCTTTGATAGGTGGTGAAGTGATGGACGGAATGCGAGTGACCGTAGTGACCGGTGGAATGGTTCTGCAGTCCGCTCATCAGGACGGAGCGGCTGGCGCTGCAACTGGCTGTAGTGCAAAAGGCATTACGAAACAAGGTGCCCTCCCGGGCGAGTTGGTCGAGGGCGGGCGTCTTGACCTCCTTGTTCCCGTAGCAACCGGCGTCCTGGCTCATGTCGTCGGCAATGATGAGGACAACATTTCTCGGAGCGGCGCCAAGGCTGGCGGCGAGAAGGACGCAGGCGAGGGTGAGGGTGAGAGCGAAGGGGCTTGAGGCAAACATGACTCAATACTGGGTTCCGCGACGGAGGCTTTTCAAGTCTTGCCGTGATACAATTCTCACGGGCCTACGGCCGATCAGCGGTTAGAGCGGTCTCTGATCGCAGCATTGGGCGGCGCGAGAATGGTTCGTCGCCAGACCGCGGGGGTTACTTTGGTGTGGGCTTTGAAGGCCCGACAGAAATCGCTCGTCGACGAGAAGCCGCACTCAGCGGCGATCGTATCGAGTTTCAGGCTCCGTGACTCGGTCATGAAACGCATGGCGGTTTCCAACTTGATCCGGGCGAAGGCTCGAACCGGTCGCTCGCTCTGGGTCTGCCCAAAGACGCGGCGCAAGGTGCTGGTGGAGACGTGCACCTTGCGCGCGACTTCGTCGATCGACGGCTTGGAGCGAACGTGATCGGTGAACCACGCGGTCGCCGCCTCGACGATCTGTTTCGCATGCCCCTGAGGAAGCGGCGTCCGGCCGTGGGGGAGCTTGCGTAACGCCAGGAGGGCGAGCTCGATTAAAGTGCCCTGGAAGAGGAGCGTACTGAAATTATTGGGCTCCCGGTAGTCCGGTTCAATCGTGCGCGCCAGGGTGGTAAGTCGCCGGCACTCGACGGCTTCCAGCGGGATGCTCAAATAGCCGCGTTCGCGGACAGCTGCCGCGAGCAGGCTCGGCACTGAGCCGAAGTGAAACACGGTAATCCGTGTCGCGCCGCTCTTGGCGCCGGCCCAGCTGTGCGCGCTGCCGGGCGGGAAAACCCAAAGGGTGCGCGACATGAGAGGGGGACTGTTCTCTGGAGCGAAAATCGGCGCGCAGCGTCCGCTGACCACCGCAAAGAACTCCCAGTTCATTCGCACGAGGGGCTTCACCGGGAATTTGTCAAACTGTCGCTCACCGTGACCGAGATAGCGCAACATCTCCCGGGATTTAGGGGAGCGCGGATCCGGAGTAAAGACTGCGCGTGCGTCCGGGTTCCTAGTCGCTTCGGGCCGAAAACGTCAAACGCACCAAGCTTGAGTTTCGCCGGTACCGTGCTCGAATTTGTATAGTTGTTGCTCGACCTGACTCTAGTCGCCGACCTGGTCCCGCGGTATGATTCGCCTTGTCGCGAACCGCGACGTTTTGACTAACCTCACTGGGCGACGCCCTCGCCTGCCTAATCCGATGAACCCACAACCCCTTGTCCCTCTGCGAACTCTCATGCTCGTCGCGAGTGCGGCAGCATTTTTTCCGCTAACCGCCTCTGCTCAAGCGGTGGCCGCTGGCTCCTCGGCGTCCTCCGCCTCGAGCGCGTCGTCAGCGAGCACCATACCGGTCGAGCCCAAAGCCGACGTCGTTCAGCTCTCGCCCTTTCAAGTCGAGGCGGGGACCGATCGCGGCTACCAGGCACTTAACACGCTCTCGGGCACCCGGCTCAACTCGAAACTCGAAGATCTCGGTAGCTCGATCTCCGTGGTCACGATGCAGCAGATGGAGGACCTGGCCGTGTCCGATTTGAACGATGTGCTTCTGTACGAGGCCAGCACCGAGGGTACGGGAAACTTCACCCAGTTTACGCCCAATCGGAATGGTGGCGTCGGTGACAACGTGGCCGGCGACCCGGCCCGCGCCAACCGCATTCGCGGCGTCGGTTCCGCCGGCACGAGTGGCAGCGGCGTCAATGTCGCGTTCGGCAACCGCTCGATCAACAGCAAGATCCCGGTCGATCTCTATAACATCGATGCGGTTGAGATCTCCCGTGGTCCCAACTCGAATCTCTTCGGCCTCGGCGCCAGCGCCGGTACGGTCAATCTCGTCCCGTCGATGGCCAATGTGAACCGGTCGACCAACTCACTCACGCTGCGGTTCGACGACTGGGGTGGTCACCGCGAGAGCCTTAATCTCAACCGCCCGCTCATTCCCGGCAAACTCGCCTTCCGCGTCGCCGCCGTGCATGAATCCAAGGGGTTCATCCGCAAGCCTTCTTCGGAGCGGATCGATCGAATCTACGCCACTACGACAGCCAAGCCGTTCAAGAACACGACGGTGAACGCTTCGTTCGAGCGCTATGACAACTTCTACCGCCGGCCGAATTCCCTCACTCCGCGCGACACCACCATCGAATGGCGCGCGGCCGGCAGCCCCTCCTGGGATCCCACCACGCAGATGGTGACGTTGGGCAATGGCAGCAAAGTCGGGCCATTTCCAGTCGGCAGTGGAGCCACCGCCGAGAACCTCACGCTACCCGCGGGGTTGATGTCGGGTGGCAATATCTATGGCCGCCGCATTGCGTATATTGAAAACAATGCCGTGCAGTATCTCTCCGTTGGCCGCATTGGTAATAATATCACCACGGGTACGCCGTCTCCGTACACCACCAACAGCAATGTGCGTTATCTGGAAACCGGCACGGATTTGATGCGGAACAAGGCGGCGCGGTATCCCTTGTTCTTTCAGCCCGCCATCCGTGACAAGTCCCTCTACGACTGGTCGGAGATCAATTATATTGCGCCGAATTTTGGCGAGGACAAGGCCACCACGTATTCCGCTGATCTCGAGCACACCTTCTTCCGTAACTCCCAACACCTGATTGCCGGTCGGGTAGGCTGGTTCCGTCAGGATTTCGAACGCGATTCCCGGAGTTTCATCGATTCCACCGACACGGTGATCTTCGTCGATGTAAACGAAAAGCGTCTCGATGGCACGCCCAACCCATATTTTCGTCGCCCTTATGTTCAGTCGGTCGGCCCCATCCGGGTGCGCACGCCTGAATTGTCCGACACTCAGACCGCCGATCTGGCCTATCAATATACGCCTCAAAAGCACCCCCGCTGGCTCTCGTGGATTGGTACCCAGCGCATCGGGGCGCATGGCGAAACCGTTCGCTCTGACACGGTCAATTTCCGCAATGCCCAGCACATCGCGAGTGACCACCCGTGGGTGAATACCGCCAACCGCACAGCTCCCTCGCAGATCACCCAGCGCTTCTATGTCGGCGATGCGCAGGGCCAGAATCTCGATTACGCGCCGTCTCCGATCAGTGATATCAACGGCCGTTATGATCTTTCCTGGTATAACAATCTCTCCCGCCAGTGGGTGAACGAGTCGGTGCGGGTCGACGACCTTGCCATTATTGGCACCACCGCCCGGCGCGAGGAGATCCGCACGATCAATGCGACCATTCAGAGCTACTTCTTTAAGGACCGGCTGGTTACGACCTACGGCTGGAGACGGGACCGTCGCCGTGAACGGACGTCCGTCGGTGCGGCGATCGATCCCGCGACCGGCCTTGTTAACTATAATAATCTCAACACCTGGAACGCATGGACGGATGACCAGGGTGAGACCGTCCGCGCCAGCCAGCGCGGCGACACCACGACCTTTGGCGCCGTCGTGAAGCCGTTCTCGTGGTTGAACCTCCACTACAATCAATCCGATAGCTTCTTCCCCCAGGTGGTCCGCCAGAGCCTGAACCTCGAGAGCAACATTCCGAATCCGCGCGGCGAGGGCCAGGATTACGGATTCAGTTTCACCGCGTTGCAGGGTAAGCTCAGCGTGCGGGTGAATCGTTTCGTCGTCACCGAGTATGACTCTCGGGGTAGCGAGGTGGGCACGATCGGTAATCGTACCTTCCGTCTGGAAGGCCGGCAGGAAAATAACGGGCAGCGCGACGTCGAGTCATTCTATCCGTGGGCGGAAGCTCTGGCTCTCAGCCGGTTCACCAACCAAGGTGTCACCAACCCGTCGCAGACGCAGCTCCGGTCGGCCGTTGCGACCATCATGGGGCAGTCAGTGGAATGGATGAACACTTTCCTTGATTCCGGGCTGGCCCAGCCGCAGACCGTGGGAACGACCGATGTCGAGTCGCGCGGCTACGAAATCGAAGCGACCTATAATCCCACTCGCAACTGGCGCATCAAGTTCACCGGTGCTCAAGCCGTCGCGCTTGATCTCGCGGTGTCGCCCGAGGTCTTCAATTACTGGCAGAGCCGTCTGCCGACGTGGACCACGGCTCGAGATGATCAGGGCCGCCTCTGGTGGTCGACCCCGGCCGCCAACGGCAACACGCCCGAGGCGCAGTATAATAATGCCCTGTTGTCCCCGTATCTCGTCGGCGTGGCCAACGCCGGCAAGCCCCGCACCCAAGTGCGCAAGTATCGTTGGTCCACGGTGACGAATTACGATTTCACCGAAGGACGCCTGAAGAACTTCAATATCGGCGGCGCCGTGCGTTGGGAAGATAAGGCCTCGATTGGATTCGGCGGCAAAGCGCCTGCGACCAGCGGCAATTTCGCTGGTGCGATTCTCGAACTCGATCCCAACAAGCCGTACTATGACAAAGCTCGTTTCTACATGGATCTCTCCGCTGGCTATCGCTTCCGCTTGTTGGGCGATAAGGTCCGCGGAAAGGTGCAGTTGAATGTGCGCAATGCCTTCGAGGATGGTCGCCTCCAACGCGTGGCTGTGAATCCCGACGGTAGCACCTACGCCTATCGGATCATCGACCCGCGCCAATTCATCCTCTCCACCTCATTCGATCTCTGATCGGCGCGGTGCGCCCACCTTTTAAATCGTCGGCGGACGGCCTTCGCGTCGTCCGTTCGAGCGATTGTTGAGGACACAAAAAGGGCGCAGCCGTGAGGCTGCGCCCTTTCATTTTGACGAAGAACCTGCCTTTCGGTGGGTGTCCCTCGAATCAGCTTACTTTAAATGTTTTCGACGATCTTATCGGCAAGACCGTAATCGATCGCTTCTTTCGCGTTCAGGTAGAAATCGCGATCGGTGTCCTTGTTGATCCGATCAAGCGGTTGGCCGGAAGAGGTCGCGAGGATCTGGTTCAATTCCTGGCGGAGTTTTTCCATTTCCTTGGCCTGAATGTTGATATCGCTCGCCGGGCCGATCATGCGACCGGAGATCAGGGGCTGGTGAATGAGCACGCGCGAGTGGGGGAACAGCAACCGGCGGCCCTTGGCGGCCCCGCACAACAGGATGGAGCCCATCGATGCCGCCATCCCCGTCACCACGACGGTGATCGGCGACGAGATCAGCTTCATTGTATCAAAGATCGCCATGCCGGCCGTGATTGAGCCACCGGGCGAATTGATGTAAAAGGTGATGTCTTTGCCGGGCGCATCGACTTCGAGATAAAGCAGTTTCTCGGTCAGGTCCTTGGCGGACTCGTCCGTGACAGCTCCCCAGAGGAAGATTTTCCGCTGCTCGAGGAACTTCCGTTGGATCAGCATCGCGACGGGCGCGTTCTTTTTTACCAGGCGGTCGTCCTGCTCGTTTTCGTCATCATCATCATCGTCATCAAGACGCGGAAGCGGAGCGGAGAGTCCGGGCTGCAGGTTGGCGAAATGCATAGGTTTCGAAATTGGAACGGTGGCGGGAGATTGGCAAGTGGCGAGCGTGGGTTCGTCGCAAACCCAACGTTCGGCGGGGAAGGGCGTTGGCCTGATCCGACGGGTTCTCCGGCTTGGTTTCCCCAGTCCTACTGCGAACCGGCCGTGGTGGGTGTCGTGCCCTTTTGGTTCCACACCGCGAGGAGATCGGGCGAGCCTTGGGCGCGCACGCCGTTGTCGTTGAGGATCTCTTCGGTCGCGGCCATCATTTCTTTTCGGGGAAACACCAGCGTTTCAAAGCGTCGCCCGGAGAATTCGAACACGAGGAACTCTTCCTTGGCGTCGCGCAAGGTGGCTACGAGATGACTGAGATTGCGGATCTTCACTCCGTTGACGGACTCGATCACGCGTGACTGCGCTTGGGAGTAGCCGATCGACAGCTTGTGGGGAAAAAAGGGCGACGAGACGACGACGAGCTCTTCCCCAGGAAACGCCGGTCGGTCAGCCCGACGAAGGGCGAGCGGGCTGGCCATGGCGGAGAGCGCGGCGGCCGCGTTGTTCAGCCCGCCCAAGAATAACTGCGAGGCGGAGGAAAACACGATGGGCCCGTAGATGAAATAGGATGGATATGTTCCCTGCAGGTCGGGAATCAGCATGGGGCGGGTCGGGGCGACGGGGACTGCAACCGTCTGCGCCTGGCCGGCCCGAACAATCGTGAAGGGCGCCGTACCTTCGCGGGCAATTTTCTGCAGCAGGTAATTGAAGCGAACCCGGTTATCGCCGACCCGCACCATGCCTTCGTTGTCGATCGGTGTGTCACCAATGTGCGTGATGATATCCCAAGGCTTGAGCGGATAACTGGGATCCGAAGCGTCGGTCTCGGTCACGATCATGCCATCCACGCCGCGCGTGACATTGAGGAAGGGCCGCAACGCGGGGTTCTCGAACGTCTGCAGCGAGTCGAACAATGCCGGCTTGCCGTCATAACGGCCATCGGCTGCGTCGGCGAGGAACAGCTCGATCTCCTCGCACGGAATGATGTAACCGATGTTGTCTCCGCCGCCGAGACGGCTGAACGCGACGCCGATCATTTTGTCGTCGGCCACCGCGGGGCCGCCGCTGTTGCCGGGATTGATCGCGGCATCGATCTGGATGCGCAATCCGGAGGTGGGAAAATTATAGAGCGTGAAATCGATTCGCGAGACGATGCCCTTCGTGATGGAGAGGTTGGTGCCGCCGGTGGGAAAGCCGTACACCATCACCGAGTCCTTCACCTCTGGCAGCTTGGTCGCCCGGGCGAGGGGTGGTCGCGTGGCGAAAAACCTTTCGTCGTCGAGCTTGAGAATCGCAAGATCGATACCCGGTGCGATCGTCTCAACCGTCGCGGAAATTTTGTCACCTGACTGGTTGGCCTGGACCTGCACCTGGCTGGCGTAAAGGACCACGTGGGCGTTGGTCAGGATCCGGTTTCCCTCGATGATGACGCCGGTTCCCGTGCTTTCGCGGGGGGCTTGTTTGGCCCATGGCTTGTAGGGATCGGGATAGCGAATCGTGGAAAAAACTTTCACGACGGTGTTTTCGACCGCGGCGGGTTTCGAACCAATGGCCCTCGCGTCCGGTGAGCTATCAGCGGCGGTGGCAGGTGGAATTACTGCATTAACCGCGGCGACGGCCATGGCGGCCAGGGCAAGACGGCGGAGCGAACGGGGTAGCAAGTGCATGAATTTCGGCGGACTGGAGTTGTGATTCCAGCATGCACCCATGTCTGCAAACGCGAGCCCGTTCCATCGGGAAATGCCACCCGAAAAGCGTCGGAGCGCGCTCAGCGGCGGGCACTCAATACCTTACTTTATCTGGCTTCGCCTGCCATTCCTGGAAGCTCACGAGCGCTTCTCCGCGGAGGAGCGGCTGCATCGCGATAGCCCGCTTCTCGGGCGCAAGTGGGATCTGTTGGTAAATGAAATCGTCGTCGAACCCGATGGCCGCGGCGTCCGCGCGCGAGTTGCCGTAAAAGATCTGCGGAATCCGCGCCCAATAGATCGCCGCGAGGCACATCGGACAGGGTTCGCAACTCGTATACAATTCGCAGTTGTCGAGCTGGAATGTTTTTAGCGACTGGCACGCCGAGCGAATCGCGGTGACCTCGGCGTGAGCGGTGGGATCGTAAGTCGATGTGACCTGATTGCTGCCACGGGCAATGATCTCTCCGTTTCGCACGATGACGCAGCCGAACGGCCCGCCGCGTCCGCTGCGCATCCCCGTCTCCGCTTCCTTGATCGCTTCCCGCATGTAATGCTCATTACTCACGCGCGGGACGATGGTTGCCTCTGGGTCTCTGACAACGACGAACTGCGCCCGCTTTCTGCCCGTTCGCCTGCGTCACGCGCTGGTTTGAAGCTTGGCGCGGTCGGATCTGTGCATTGACTCGCGCGCATGTCCTCCATGCGCATCGCGGATTTCGAAGTGCTCGGTTCGGGTTTTTCGGACTTGGATCAGATTCTCACTCCTGAAGCCTGCCGGTTTGTCGCGGATCTTTGTACGACCTTCGAACCCCGGCGGCAGCAATTGCTGGCGCGTCGCGTCGAACGGCAGCGGGAGATCGATGCCGGCAAACTCCCTGATTTCCTGCCCGAAACGGCGGCGATTCGTGGCGGCGACTGGCGCGTGCCACCGCCACCAGCTGATCTCGTCGATCGCCGCACTGAGATCACCGGCCCGGTCGATCGCAAGATGGCCATCAATGCTCTCAACTCCGGCGCGCAGTGCTGGATGGCGGACTTCGAGGATGCCAATTCGCCGACCTGGGAAAACGTGATTCAAGGGCAGATCAATCTACGCGACGCCGTCCGCCGTACCATCACGTTCACTTCGCCCGAAGGGAAACAATATGCGCTGAAAGAAAAGACCGCGACCATCGTGGCGCGTCCGCGCGGCTGGCATTTGGACGAGAAGCATGTGCTCCTCGGCGGCCAGCGCATCTCGGCCTCGCTCTTCGATTGGGGCTTTTATTTTTTCCACAACGCCAGGGAACTGCTCGCCCGCGGCAGCGGCCCTTATTTTTACCTGCCGAAGTTGGAGAGCCACCTCGAGGCGCGGCTGTGGAACGATGTGTTTCTCCACGCGCAAGCGGCGCTCGGCATTCCGCGCGGCAGTGTCCGTGTGACCGTACTCGTCGAAACCATTCTCGGTGCGTTTGAGGCCGAGGAGATTCTCCATGAGTTGCGCGAACACGCGAGCGGCCTGAACTGCGGGCGTTGGGATTACATTTTCAGTTTCGTGAAGAAGCTGCGCAATCGCCCCGAGTATCTGTTCCCCGATCGCACCCTCATCACGATGACCGTGCCGTTCATGCGCGCCTACGCGCAGCATGT
>JBBQEG010000145.1:0-12221 GCA_038320495.1 Opitutales bacterium
GTGGGTGGGGACGGCGACGGCGCTTTATGCGGCCCTCTGTGCGATCATTCAAAGCGACATCAAGAAAGTCCTGGCGTATTCAACGCTGTCGCAGCTCGGCTATATGGTCGCGGCGTTTGGACTCGGCTCGCTCGCGGTGTCGCACGGTCCTGCTGATGCTGCGCACACGATGATGATCGCGGCGGGCGTGGGTGCGGCGATGTTTCACCTCACGACCCATGCCTTTTTCAAGGCGCTCATGTTTTTGGGATCCGGCTCCGTGATCCATGCCTGCCATCATGAGCAGGATATCTTTAAGATGGGAGGATTGGCGAAGAAACTCCCGGTGACCTTTGCGACCTTCACGATCGGCGTCCTTGCGATCATCGGGACGCCGTTCCTGTCCGGCTTCTTCTCGAAAGACGCGATCCTCTATCTGGCCTATGCCAACAATCAGACGGTCTTTGCGATCCTGGCGCTGACCGCGGTTCTCACCGCGTTCTACATGCTCCGGTTGTGGATTCTCGTTTTCCGCGGCGCACCGCGGGGTGCCGATGCCGACCACGCCCACGAAGGCGGGATCTCGCTCACCGCTCCGCTGGTGGTGCTGGCGATCTTGTCCGTGATTGGTGGATACGGCTGGTTTTTCACGACGGTGGCACGAGGAGCGTTTGATGGCGTGTATGCCTTGGTGCCGGTCGCCCACGGAACGGATCACACGGTGATTCTCGGGGTTTCGATTGGGGTGCTGGTGCTCGGGGCGGTCGGGGCCATCGCGATTTATCGGCCTTCGCCGACCGATGCGCTCGCGACCAAGGCACCCGGGGTTTTTGGCGGGATTCGCGGGCTTTGGAGCTCGTTTGACCGCGTTTACGGCTATTATGTCGCGAAGGTCCAGCAGCGCTTTGCCATGTTGCTGAACTTCCTCGAGCAGATCTTTCTTTCGGGAGTGATCATCCGCGGAGCCGCGGGGATCGTGGGATTGTTCGGCCTCGGCGCGCGGGCGCTGCATGGCGGCAATCTGAACGCCTATGCCTATTGGTTTCTGCTCGGAATTGTGGCGCTGTGGGCGTTCGCGACCGGGGTGCTGACCTTCTGACCTTGCGATGAGCAATCTGCCTTTTGATCCCCTGCTGGTCTCCATCGCGGCTCCGCTTGCGCTGGCCCTGCTCATCGCGTTGGGTCTGCCCAAACGCTGGTCGGTGCGACTCGCCTACGGCGCCTTCGCGGTGCCCCTCCTGTTCGCGCTGCACACGTGGTGGCACTTCTCGTCCGTGCCGTTGAGCGACGGCTATGCCTTTCTCACGACCTACTCAACCGGCCTCGACGCCCTGGGCATCAGCTTGAAACTCGGGTTGAACGGGATCTCGATGCCGCTCTTCGCCATGGCGGGAATCGTTGGCTTCGCAGCCGGGCTTTACGCGATCCAATCGCAAGCGGAACGGCTCAAGATCTATCTGATGCTGCTCCTCATCATGCAGGGCGGCTTGATGGGCGTGTTTGCAAGCGTCGATGTCTTCTTCCTCTATTTCTTCCACGAACTCGCGCTCATCCCGACCTTCATTATGGTCGGCGTTTGGGGCGGACGCGACCGCAGTTACGCGGCGATGAAGATGACGATCTATCTCACCGCGGGTGCGATGATCTCGCTGGTGGGCTTGATTGCACTCTACGTACAGAGCGGCGCGAACAGCTTTGACCTGATCGAACTCAAGCATCACCTCGCCGCCCAACCGTTGGCGGAAACGGTGCAGCAAAACATCTTCGGCCTGCTGCTGCTCGGATTCGGAGTGCTGGTATCACTCTGGCCTTTTCACACGTGGGCGCCTCTTGGTTACGGCGCGGCGCCGAGTTCGAATGCGATGTTGCACGCCGGGGTGCTGAAAAAGTTTGGCCTCTATGGCTTGATCCAAGTTGCTCTCCCGTTGCTGCCCGCGGGCATCGGACATTGGGCGCACCCGCTGGCCTGGCTGGCCGTGATCGGGAATGTGATTATCGTTGGGTTCATCACCATTGCGCAACGCGACCTGAAGCAGATGATTGGATACAGTTCGGTGATGCACATGGGCTATGCATTCCTCGGCATTGCGGCGGCCTCCGTACTCGGTATCGGCGGCGTGGTGCTAATGATGGTGGCGCATGGACTCTCCGTGGCGCTGATGTTCCTGCTCGCGACGAGCGTCCATCATCGCACGCAGACATTTGCCATGGATGAGATGGGCGGCCTCGCGCTGAAGACGCCTGTCCTGGCGGCGTTCTTTGTTGCCGGAACCTTCGCGAGCATCGGTCTCCCGGGCTTCGCCAATTTCTGGGGCGAACTGACAATCTTCGTGGCGCTGTGGCAGTTCTCGCCGACGATCACCGTGCTGGCGATTGCCGGCGTGGTCATCTCCGCGGTGTATGGGCTTCGCGCGGTGGCGGCGGTCTTCTTTGGTCCGGCGACGAACCGAATGAGCGAAGTCGCGCGGACGCATCCTCCGACCGATTTGCGCTGGGCCGAGCGAGTGCCGGCGCTGGTCCTCCTGGTGGCGTTGCTCTTCGTTGGACTCTGGCCGAAGTCGATGTCGGATCCAATCAACGCGGCCCTCGCGCCCGTGACCCAAACCGCCGCTCGATGAGCATGCGCTTGACCTCCCATTTCCCCTTTGGTCCTGGCTTCCGGGCGTCGCACGGAGCGATGTGCTTCACCGCCCTCGATCAACGCGCCTCAGTGAACATTGCTGTTTAACTTTCTGTCCGTCCGGATGAATCTCGAAGTCGTCAAACTCGCCGCGGAGAACAATCTCTGGAGTGCCATTCTACCTGAGCTGATGCTCGGCTGCATTGCGCTGTTGCTCCTCGTCCTGGAGCTGATGCTGCCGAAAAAATACCATGTCGTGATCGCGGATGTCGCGACAGCCGGTTTGTTCGGCACACTTCTGGGGCTTATCTTGAATTGGAATTCGGATACATTGGGAATCGAGACCTTCAACGGTCTGCTTCTACACAGCGAATCGGGACAGATGATGCGGGCCTTTTTCCTGTTGGCGGGAATCATGGTTTGCCTGTTGGCGCGAGTGACCCTCGCGCGGTTGCCCATTCCGAAGGTCGAGTTCTTTCACATCGTCCTCGTTGTGACGGCTGCGCTGATGCTTCTGGCGCAGAGCAATCACTTCCTGATGCTCTTCGTCACGCTCGAGACACTGACGATCGGACTCTATATTCTTGTCGCGTATTTTCGAACCAGCACCGCTTCACTCGAGGCGGGTTTGAAATACCTCGTCATGGGCGCGCTCAGCTCCGGTTTGTTGCTGTTCGGCATTGTGCTCCTGTATGGCGTCGCGGGAAATCCGCTGCTCCCGGGGCATACGGCGTCATCGATGCATTACGGTGAGCTTGCGGGTTTTCTCGCGGCGAACCCAAATAACTTCCTCGCGAGCGTCGGCATCGTGCTCGTCCTCTCCGGAGTCGCTTTCAAGATTGGAGCGTTCCCGTTTCAGATCTGGGTGCCCGATGTCTATCAGGGCGCGCCCACACCGGTGACGGCATTTTTGGCGGTGGCGTCGAAGGCAGCCGGCTTTGCGGTCTTGTTGGGCCTCTGTGGATCAAGCGGCGTTTTTGCGGCTTATCAATGGCTCACCATGCCGGTGCTCACCGCGATGGCCGCGGCGACGATTATTTTCGGCAACATCGCCGCGCTCACCCAACACAACGTGAAGCGATTGATTGGTCTTTCGGGCGTCGCGCATGCGGGATTCCTCCTGCTCGGCGTCGTGGCCGCGGGTTCGTCGCCCCTCGCTCTCGGGGCGATCTATTTCTATCTGTTCGCCTACCTGCTCGCTTCTTTTGCTGTATTTGGGGTTATGGTACATGTCGCCGGCGCGGATGACTCCGACCAGGAACTCGACCACTATGCGGGATTGGCGAAGGAGAGCCCGTTTCTCGCAACCGTGCTCGCGGTCGGTCTCGGCTCGCTCGCGGGCATCCCGCCGCTCGCGGGCTTCATGGGCAAGCTCTTCGTCTTTATTGCAGCGTACCAATCCGGCGCTCGCTGGCTCTTGCTCATCGCGGCTGCCGGCGTGGTGGTATCGATTTATTATTACTTCGGATGGATCAAGGCGGCGTTCTTCGACACCTGGGCGGCCCCGGCCGATGCTGCCGCGACCCGGCCAGCACGGGTGCGCGTCGGTGCTCTGATGGGCGTGGCTCTCGGGACCCTCGCGCTCGCGTCCGTGGTCCTCGGATTTTATCAGGGGCCATTGGGCGCTTGGCTCCTTCGCTGACGAATTCAGCGATATGCTAAAGGTAGCTTGCTCCGTGGCGCCCTATTGCTTTTGCGGGGCGGCTGCAGATGGGCCGCCACCGCTCCAGTGTCCTGATGTCCACCGGTGAGTGGCGGGATCATACGTGCCCGGCACCCACTTCGCGCCGCGCGCGGGCGGACGCTGCCAGGAGCCTTTGACCCAAGTCCATCGATTGTCTGACCACGTGTGGTGGCCGGGAACCCACGCCGATTCACTCGAGGGCGACGCGGGAACGGATTCGGGGAGCGGGTCGGGCGGCGGATTTGGCACCACTTGGGTCGTCCGCGAGCCCATCGGGCGACCGCTCGGGACGGGAATCGCCGTTCCCGTTCCTTCGAGAGACTCGGCACCCGCTGGAACGATGGGCGGCCGGTCAGCTGGGGTGGACTCGCTGACGCCGGTTTGACCGGGCGACGGATTGCCCCCACGCGCATCGACCGGGGTCGTCCCAGGAGAAGTGGTGGGAATCTCAGCCGTGGGCAAGCCGCTCAGCGGAGAAATGCCCGGTTGCGGCGGGGTTGCGCTGATGGCAGGTGGACGTGTATTGGGGCCCGCCCCCTCGTTGCCGGGTGGCTCGACGAGATCGAGAACCGAGCGGCTTGGTGTGGTTGGCGTCATGTCTGGGGTGCCCGGTGGTCGTCCGGAAGCACGCCCCGTTGGAGCGGGCGCGGTCGATCCATCCCGCGGAGCTGCGGCTGGCCTATTGGAAACAGCACCGGCTGATGGACGTGCGGTCGTGACGGCAGGAGACGGAGCGGTCGGATCAGCGGCGGCGGTTGGATCGCGAGTTGCCGTCGAGGCCGGGCCGGTCGCACGGGCTTCGTTTGTGGTGCTGGGAACGCTGGCGGCTGGGGCTGCCGATCCCCCCTTTCCTGCACCAGAGCCTTGGGCAGTTGCTGCTCCGCCGGCTGCGGAGCCGGCGCCACCGCTACCTCCCGCGCCGCCGCCGCTTTGGGCGAGGAGTGAGCCTGCCCACAAGCCGCCGGACAGGGCGGCCGTAACCAAGAGTCGTTGTGTTTTCATGGCCGTGAAAGATCAAGGGGCCTGAGTGATTTCATGATGTCGCTTCAAGGTGAAGCGGCGGGCTCCCTCGCCGGCGAGAGACCGGGCGGGGCTGCTTTTGTTCGAAGGTGAGGTAAGGACCCCGGGGACCGGTCGGTGATATTCCGGATGGCCGCTCAAGACGGCGTGGAGCGGAATTGGGGCATGATGACAGCGAGTTTCCCCTTCCTTTTTGCGTCGGTTTTGTACCTCTTTGCGCTGTCCATGCGCATCACCGGTCTCGCCATTGTTCCCCCTCCGACTGCGGTTGATTTACCCCGCGTCACCCCGGAATTGCTGGCGTCGGTGCTGGCGCGGTATTCACGCAGCAATGACGGCTTGGCGACGATCTTGTCGAAGGTGGATCTCGCAAACCCGGACGCTTCGATCGACCGCATCCTGAAGTTTGTCGATTACGGGCATGCGTCGATCGGTGGTCTGACGGGTGGGCTCGCGATCGCGCTGGATGATGTGTCGATGTGGCTAGCGTATAAGATATTCGAAATTGCCACGATGGCGGACGGACAGGAGTCGAGCACCCGTTATATCACGATGGATGCGGCGAATGTTCCCACGCCCGAAGAGCTGGGCGTTCCCGAGGATTTGGCGGCGCGGTGGCAGGATGTGCTCGCGCGATCCTTTGCGGCGTACAATGCGGAGTACGCGCGGCTCGATGCCTTGGCGACGGTGGAGCCAAAGCGCGTGCGCGTATCGGCGGATGCCAAGCCGGCGGTGGTCGCGCGGCTGCGGAAGAATTACGCCTTGGACCGCGCCCGGTATTTCATTCCGTTCGCGACGCGCACCAATTTGGGCCTCGTACAATCCTCGCGGATGTGGGCGACGACGGTGAAGCAGCTGGCTTCGTTGCCCCAACCTGAGGCGCGGGCCGCGGCGACGCTCATTCGCGACGAGTTGCTCAAGCAGTCACCTCGGTTAATGCGCCACAGCTTTGGAGATAATTCGTATGAAGAGCAGGCGCGGCAGGAGCTCGCAACCTCGCTCGCCCTGGGCCGTGAGCGGTTATCCGCGGAGTCGCTTTCGGATGACGTCTGGGTGCACGTGGATCGTTCGACCCCGCCGTGGCTACCCGAGACTCAGCCGGTCAGTGAGGCGCTCCGCCACCGGGCGAATCGATACGGTCAGCAGGGAACCGGAACCCGGCGGATGCGGGTGGCCTTTGCCTGGAATAACATGGCCCTTGCCGAGCTGCGTGATCTAAACCGCCATCGTACGGGTCACCGCTATACGCCGCTGATTCAAGCGGGTTTTTATTTGCCGCCGGAGATTGATCGCGCGCCGCATGTCCGGTTGCTCGCGGACCAGCTTGCCCTTACGCGGGAGCTGATGGAGCGAGGGTCGGCGGCGTACGTCTATTCGCTGCTGCTCGGCGCGCAGACGCCGTTTGAACACAGCACGCATGCGGACAAGTTTATCTACGAAGCGGAACTGCGCACCGGGATGGGCGCGCATTATCGCTACGCGGAGCATCTGAGCGCGGCGTTGCGCGGGTTTTTTGTCAAGGTGCCGGAAGCGCGAGACTGGGTGGTGGAAGGCACGGCCGAGCCCGAGTGAAATCTGCCTGGTCGGGAGGGGGGAACCCGCCGGGCAACCGCTCCCACCCGGACGGCCATGAGCCCGGAGCATTGCGGTCGGGCGCCGGTCTCCGAGCCCTTAATTTAAGAGAGAAATAGATTTGCCGCAAAGTTGGCGCAGCGACTTGCTGGCGCGTGCGTTTCGTCATGATGCCGTCCGGCTCCGTCGTTCTCGCCAGTATGTGCGTTATCTTTTCGGATAGCCATGCCGCGGATTCGACGCGCCCGATCGATTACACCGATCGCAACGCGACCTATGCGCCTGGCGCCACCGTGAAGCCTGCCGCCCGGCCACCCGTAATCGCGGATGACATTCAACGGAAGCGGGTCAATCCGCCCACGGTCAACAAGACGACGACACCCGCAGGCGAACGTAGGGCACCCGTCGAGGTGGTAGAGGCCGGTGAGAAGCGCGTGCAGTCCAAGGCGAAGATCACCCCGGAGAAGACAGTTCCGAACCCCAGTGCATTGGGTCAGAAACGCGCCGGTATCAACGTGGCGAATACTGTGACCCCGCCGCTCGTGGCCAAGTACCAGGACAGCCTCGTCGCGGCCAGCGCCGCCAATTCAGCGCATTTCGCCGCGCTTGATCAACGGACGACCGCCAAGATCAATCGCTTCATTTTTCGTAAGAATGGCGCCGACCTCAGCGGATCCGCCATCGGTGCTCCGGTGGTTCCCGCTGCCGGCGGGTCTGCGACTCGCCCATAAACTATTTGCGCGCCGATGAGCCGATTCCGAGTCGTTCAGTTTAACATGCAGTTCGGTCAGATTTGGGATGATACCACTCCCGATCGGGCACCGATTCGCCTGGGGGCCACGCTCGAGGAGATCCGGCAACACGACGCCGACTTTATCTTTCTGCAGGAAGTGGAGCAGGCTTTGCCGGGTGGCGCGCAGTCGCAGCCCCCACCCAATTATTTGCGCCTGCAGGACGGGCTTCCCGGCTATCACAGCTGGTTTAGTTATCCCAAGGCCGATCCACGTGAACTGCCGTTCGGAATTGGATTGGCGATATTTTCGCGGACACCGTTGCACACGATGACCCGGCTGGACCTGCCGTCACCGCCAATCGAATTCGATTTTTTCGGGAAGAAAACGACTCCGACCGACCGGTTGCTGATTGGAGCCAAGACCACGATTCTTGGCCGTGAGCTGCAGCTTTTAAACACCCATCTGCTCGCTTTTTTCATGCTGGGTGCGAGCAGCGAGGCCTATCCTGATCAACGCAATCTAGTGGCTGAACAGCTCGCGGCATCGCGTGGTTCGACGATTCTCACCGGCGATTTCAATGTCAGCAGTCCCGACTCGCTCGTCTCCCAGTTCGCAGAACGAGGTTTCAATACTGTGCAGGAAACCGCGGTTACGTGGCGGCGGCGTCCATACGTGCTGGACCACGTGTTTCACAACGACGGATTGCGCTGTCTCAGCCATTGCGTGAAACCGACGCCCGCAAGTGACCACCACGTGGTCGTCGCGGAATTCGAATTCGTGGGGTAGGATCTGCGAGCCTCGCTGTGCCATCCGTTCGTCGCGTGACGCGAGGCGTCGGCGCTATTTCTTACTCTTCCGGACGACGTCCTTCTCGGCTTCGCATTCTTCTTCGATCCTGGTGCGCTCGCTTGCGAGCTGCTGTTTGATTTTTTCCGCTTCCTCCAGTTTCTGATCCGCGAAGGCATCGTTGAGCTGCTTCTTCAGGAAGATTTCCCGCTCAGCCAGCTTGCCCTTGTAGACCCGGTCGATCTCGGCAAGGCGCGCTTTCTTTTCTGGTGTCAAGGGAGCCGAGGCAGACGGATCCGACTTCGCGAGACGTTCCATGGCCAATTCGTAAGCACTTTTCATAACCGAATGAAACGTGAGGTCCGGCAGATTGGAATCAGGAAAACGCAGAAAGTAACGGTTGAGCAATGTGGGTGAATCACTCACCACCCGTTGCGCCCGACCCTTACTCCGTCGCTTCCGCTTCGCCAAATTCTACCCCAAACAAGAGGGTCAGGGCCACGATCGCGAATGGCGGCCACCAACCGCCGCGGTCGCTCGCCCAGCGCGAGGCATAGCCAAGGACCAAGGCGCCAGCCAAGGCGAGGAACGCCGCCGGTCCGATCCAAGTGTGTGTGAATCGCGCCGGGTGCCAGGCTCCGGGCGCCGTGGCCGCCAGCCGGACCATGAACTCGATCACCGCCAAAGTCAGGACGGCAGCATGATTAAACAGCGCATTCAGGGTGCCGGCGCCGAGTAGCCCGGTGACCAGCGAGGCGAATCCGCCCAGGACCACGACGATTGCCGCCGGGATGAGGACGAGGTTTGCGAGCAATGCGGCCGGCGTGAATATTTGAAAATACAGCACGCCGCACAGAGTGCTCACGAGCGTCGAGGCCAGCCCGATGGCGAGCGCCGAGCCCACTTTGCGATGCGCGGCGTCCAAGCCATGATGATACCAGCGCCACATTGCCGGCGGCAGCAGGCGAAACCAGACCCACCGTTCCTGCCACGCATCCGCGAGCGGCAGTCCCAACAGCAACAACGTCGCCACGATGCCGTAGCTCAATTGAAAACTCGCGCTGAAGACCTGCAGAGGCCACGCGAGGACCACGATCAAGGCTGAGGTGGTGAGTGCGGCGAGGGGATTTCCAGGGGCCCGCAACAGTCGTGCACCATCGAGGAGCGCAACCATGAGAAACGCGCGCACCGCCGATGGTGTTCCACCGGTGATGTCGACATAGAGCCACAGTGCGCTGTGACCGACGAGAAAGCGGACCAGCGCGGGGAAACGCAGCAGCCCGAGCAAGGCCTGCACCCCGAGCGCGATCATGCCGATGTGAAGACCGCTGATCGCAAACAGATGCAGGGTTCCGCTACGCAGGAACACAATGTTTTGCTCGTCACTGAGTTCGTGTTTTTGCCCTAGCATCATCGCGCGGAAGACCGCGGCGAGGTCGGGACGTTTCTCAACGACGCCACGCGAGAGCAGATTCGAGAAACGCTCCAGCTCCCGGTGGCAAAACTGCCGGTACCTCGAGGCCGAAGTCACCGTTGCGAGCACGCGGCCCCGGGTCAGTCGGAAGTTCGTCCCTGCACTGGCCAGATACCCATCGAATGAGTCTCGGGCCGCATCCTCTGGCACGGCCGTAAGCACGCCGAGCGCGGTCAGAACCGTACTCCGAATCGGCGGTAGTTCGCCGGGCTGCACGTCCAAGGAAAAGTAGACCGCTTGCCCGTGGAGTGATCGTAAGTGTGGCTCGGCGCCGATAATTGTCGCTAATCCGCTCGTGCGTTTCGGATCGGGTTGCGCGAATGTGCGGCTAATTCGAAGTTGCACCTGCGCTTCGCGCGGTGGCAGCCCGGCCCAGGTGAGCAGCCGGGCGCGATGTAACGTGTAACCGGCGCTGCCGACGGCGACGCCCGCCAGGACCACGGCTACTGCGGTCACGCGGGCGTGCGTTGCGAAGGCCCACCACGCCATGCCGATAGCGCCCGTGGCGACGACGAGGAGTCCGCTGATCGGCACGGGCGGGCCCCACCGCCCGATTACCAGTCCGGCGATTATCGGCAGCACCACCCACAGAAGGGGAGCGCGATGGCCCAGACTTCGGCTCATCATCGCTTTGAACGTGTCTCAATCGCAGTGCGCGGATGAAGAAGAAACGACCTCACGCTCCCCCCAAATCCATGGGTGATGCCTTGCGTTGTGCGAATTCCCGGACTGCTCATTAGAGTACACCATGTCTTCCGACGACCAACCTGATCTCTTTGGCGACGACGCCGCATCGTCGGGGCTCTCGGACTCGGTTTCACGCGGAGGAGCGGTTGGGGCGGTGAAAGGGGCGCACCAACCCCTCGCAGCTCGCATGCGACCGCGCCGGTTGAGCGAGGTCGTGGGACAGGATCATATTCTCAAGCCCGGAAGTTTGCTCCCGCGACTGGTGGCGCAGAATCGTTTCGGGTCCCTGATGTTTTACGGTCCTCCTGGGAGCGGGAAGACCAGTATCGCAGAGGCGATCGCAAACGAAACCCAGAGCCGGTTCGTGCGCCTGAATGCGGTCATGTCGAATGTCGCCGAACTCCGTGAGATCCTGGCCGCCGCCCGGCGTCGCCCCGAAGCGGCGACGATCCTGTTCATCGACGAGCTCCATCGTTTCAACAAATCGCAGCAGGACCTGTTACTGCCTGACGTGGAGGAA
Organism: Opitutales bacterium; assembly: GCA_038320495.1. Classification (GTDB taxonomy): domain Bacteria; phylum Verrucomicrobiota; class Verrucomicrobiia; order Opitutales; family Opitutaceae; genus ER46. The sequence goes on from JBBQEG010000145.1 coordinate 11,077, forward strand.
GGCACGGTGCGTTTGATCGGGGCGACGACTCACAACCCCGGCTTTTACGTCAACCCGCCGCTGCTTTCGCGCAGTCACCTGTTTCGTCTGGAGCCCCATGCGACGGCGACGATTGCGGGCGTGCTGCAGCGCGCTTTGGCGGATTCGGAACGCGGGCTCGGCGAGCGTCGAATCACGGCTGATGAAAAAATCCTTCAGGATCTCGCGGTCCTCTGCGATGGCGATCTGCGCCGGGCGTTGAATGCCCTTGAAGTCCTCGCGTTGGGGTTGTCCGAGGGCGGGGTAATCACGGCCGCGGAACTTGAAGTCTTCGCGCGGGAGCGGCGCATCCGCTACGACGCGGACGAGGACGAGCATTACGATACCATTTCCGCCTATATCAAAAGCTGTCGGGGGAGCGATCCGGATGCGGCGATGTACTGGCTGGCGAAGATGCTGGAAGGAGGCGAGGATCCGCGGTTCATCGCGCGGCGGCTCGTCATTCTGGCGAGCGAGGATGTGGGATTGGCGGATCCGCAGGCGTTACCTTTGACTGTGGCGGCGCATCATGCGGTCGACTTTATTGGTTTGCCGGAGGCCGAACTGACATTGGCGCACGCGACCCTCTACATTGCGACGGCGCCAAAGAGTAATTCGGCCACGCTGGCCTTGGGGGCCGCCCGCCGGGCGATCAAGGAGCATCCGGTGCAGACGATTCCCGCGGCGCTGCGCAGCAAGACCGGGCAGGCCAACAAACGCATGGGGCAAGGCGTCGGTTATAATTACGCGCATGACTTCCCCGAGAATATTTCCGGTGACGATTATTTGGAGAAACCTCTGCAGCTCTATTCCCCGAAAACCGCCGGGTGGGAAGCAAAGATCGCCGACCGACTCGCGCGTTGGAAGGACTTGAAGGCGCAGCTGCGCGCGCAGCGCGAGTAGGAGCAGCTGTCGAACTGTCGGCCTTCCTGTCGGAGGGCGCGTCAGAGACACCGCCCTACTTCGACCCGGCGTCTACAGCTGCTCGAGGGCGGACTGGTACGAGTCGCGGGCGGACGTAACATCGGTCGCGGTGCAGTTGAGATCGCGCAACAGGCCGTCTTTCAGACCATAAACCCAGCCATGGATCGTGAGTTCCTGGCCACGCAGCCAGGCGTCGCGCACGA
>JBBQEG010000146.1:0-12194 GCA_038320495.1 Opitutales bacterium
CCGTTTCTCGGCGAGGAGTCGGGCGACAGCGTAGGTGCTGGTGCCGCCGTCGAGAATCACGGTCATACCGGGTTCGATCTGTTCGGCAATCAAACTGGCGATGGCGAACTTCTGGTCCGCCTGCTTCTGAATCCGAGTGAGAAAATCATATTCCTGGCTGAGCGCATCCGGTTGTTCGATCAGTGACGCCCCGCCGTGGTGACGGCGCACCAAGCCGCGCGCTTCGAGGGTGTCGAGCGCGCGCCGAACGGTGGACAACGAACTCCCGTAGCGGTCGGCGAGGGTGCGCAGGTCCGCGTACTTCGAGACACGAATGTGCTGCTCGATGAGGTCGGTGCGCTGCTTGTTGGTCATGACGGAGGGAGAGAAATATCAGGGAGAGGAAAATCGCAGCCCCGGGGCACGATAGGACGGCCGGCGGGATAGGCGGTGGATCAGGCGAGTTGCGTCTCGAATAAACTCAGGTAGGCCGCACATTGACGTTGCGGGTTAAAGGTGTGGCGGGCGAATGCGCTGGCTTCCTGAGCCAGGTTGGCGCGGCCGGAGGGCGAGGTGGCCATCAAGCGGGTGAGCACTGCGCGGAAGGCGTCGCGATCGTGGCGCGGGATCACCCAACCGGTACGCTCGGGAATGAAACATTCGGAAATGCCTTGGGCATCATAGGCGACAACGGGAAGTCCATGGGCTTGGGCTTCGATAAGGAAATTCGAGAGCGCTTCACTCGACGAGGCGTGGACGGCGTAGTCGGCGGCCTGATACAGCGGCCCGGGGTCGCGTTGAAAGCCGGTAAACTTCACGCGTGTCCCAAGGTCGTGTTTCGCGACCCACTGTTCACAGGCGGCTCGGGCGGGTCCGTCTCCGGCAAGCCAGAGTTGCCACGGTGGATGGGCGGGGAGGCCGCGGACGATTTCGACCAGTTCACGTTGGTTTTTCTCGGGCCGGAACATGGCGACACACAGCATAACATGGGTGCTGGCATCGGCGCCGAATTTGGAGCGCACCTTTCGGTCACGAGCCATGCGGGTGGGCGGGGAAAAGACGAGCGAGTTGTGGATCACCGAGATCCTCGCGCGATCGACGCCATAGGTGCGCACCAGCGTGTCGGACGCGTCTCGGCTATTGGCGACGATATGTCGGACGGTTGCAAGGGAACGGCGGAATAACCAAGGTAGGGCTTTGCCGGTTCTCATGGCGGCAAACACTGCGGTGGCGGGCAGATGGCGCTGGAGGGCGCCGCCGTAGCAGTTCGCCATTCGTCCCATGCAAAGGATGACGTCAGGGGAAAGCTCGCGCAAGGTCGGCAGCAAACCCGGGGCTAACCAATCGACGCGTAGATCGACGGGTTGCAGGACCTTATGGTGAACCCCGGCGGAGACGGAGTTGGCGAGGGCGCCGCCGGGTCGAAAGGTGAGAAGCGTGGAGTCGTGACCGGCGGAGGCGAAGGCCTGGGCGAGAAAAATCGACTGGCGTTCGGTGCCGCCACTGCGAAGGCGATCTTGGACGATAATGATTTTCATTGCCCGGCGCAGCGTCCGGGCGATGGTGTGCACTTCACGCCATGAAATCTCCCTTCATGCAACTGCTCTTGCGCTGGTTGGTCCTGGCGTTGGGCGTGATGATCGCAACCCGGATTGTGCCTGGAATTCATTACGATGACGGACGGACGCTGGTGATTGTGGTCCTGCTCTTGAGCTTCTTCAACGCGATCCTGAAGCCGCTCCTGGTGTTGTTCACATTGCCGTTCATTGTGATCACGATGGGGCTTGGCGTGGTTGTGATCAATGCCTTGTTGTTTTTGTTCGTGGGTGAGTTGGTGTCCGGTTTTCTTGTGGACGGTTTTTGGGCGGCCTTGGGCGGGGCGATCATCGTCAGCGTGACCAATCTCATCGTGAGTGCGTTTCTGCGCAGTGCGAAGCCGCCGCCGCGAGATCCGCCCCGACGGGGGCCGGGGCCGCCGTCGAAGCGGGATGACGTGATCGATATTTGAGCGAAACGGAGGAGAAACGCGCGAGACAAGTGCGGCTTCACGGGAGCGAGATTGGGCGGTAAACGCGGTTGCGGCGCTGGCTCATTCTCAGGATGGCAGAACCCCGGAGATTCCGCGTGGAGGCGAAGAGGGAGTGCGGTTTCCGTTTGACGGTGGTTTCCGCCGTGGCGACGTTGAGCGAATGGCAGAAAACACGGAATACGATCTCATTGTTATCGGGGGTGGCCCCGCGGGTTATGCGGGCGCGATCCGGGCGGGGCAGCTGGGCAAGAAGGTCGCGTGCATCGAGCTGGAACGGGCGGGAGGCACCTGTCTCAACTGGGGGTGTATTCCGACGAAGGCGCTCTTGAAGAGTGCGGAGTTTTATCGCTCGCTGCAGAAGGCTGAGACCTTCGGGATCGTGGCGAAGAACGTGAGTTTCGATTTCGCCAAGGTGATGGACCGTTCGCGCGGGGTGGCGAGTCAGATGGCGAAAGGGGTCGAGTTCCTGTTTCGCAAGAACAAGGTCGATTACTTCGTGGGCCGCGCCCAAGTGACCGTGGCCGGAATGGTCGAGATCACGGAAGGGGAGCACAAGGGGAAGTTTTTCAAAACCAAGAACGTGCTGCTCGCCACGGGTTGCAAGCCGCGGCGACTGCCGGACATCCCGGTTGATGGTCAGCGGGTCATGACCTCACGTGAGGCGCTGGAGCCGCGGAAGAATCCGCCCAAGTCGATTGTGATCATTGGTGCGGGCGCGATCGGGGTGGAGTTCGCCTACTTTTTTAACGCCTTTGGATCAAAGGTTACCTTGGTGGAAATGTTGCCCCAAATCGTCCCGGTGGAGGACGAAGAAGTCGCCAAAGCGCTGCAGCGTTCCTTTGAAAAACAGGGGCTGACCGTGCATGTGAACACGAAGGTGGAGAACGTGCGGGTCGGTAAGGACAAGGTCGAACTCACCCTCGTGAAAGGGGGCGAGGCGAACTCGACGGAAGTCGAGGCCGAGACCCTGCTTGTGGCCATTGGGGTAACGCCGAATCTCGACGGTGCACTATCATCGAAAGTGAAACTCGAACTCGAGCGGGGCTACGTGAAGGTGAACGATAATTACGAGAGCAGCGTGAAAGGAATCTACGCCGCGGGTGACATCATCGGTCCCCCTTGGCTCGCGCATGTGGCGACGTTTGAAGCAGTGAATGCGGTGAACGCGATGTTTGCCCACCCACATTTGGGACGAGTGAAGATTTTTCCGGGAGCAACCTATTGCCAGCCGCAGATCGCCAGCACGGGCCTCACGGAGAAGGCGGCAAAGGAAAAAGGGCTCGACTACAAGGTGGGAAAGTTTCCTTTTACGGCCTCAGGCAAAGCGGTCGCAGCCGGCGACAGCGAAGGGTTTGTCAAAGTCATCAGCGATGCGAAGACAGGAGAGATCTACGGCGTGCACATTCTCGGCAACGAGGCGCCTGAGCTCATCGCTGAGTACGTGTTGGCGATGAATATGGAGGCCAGTGTCGATGAAGTGCATCGCTCGATCCACGCTCATCCGACGCTCAGTGAAGCTCTGATGGAAGCGGCCGCCGCGACGACGGGTGAGGCGATCCATATTTGAGGTCCGGCGGGGTCTCCGCTCGGCTATGCGCCGAGCGGGCGGATCGCGCCGACGTAGGGAGCTCGGCGCTGCGCGTTTGGAACGCTGCTCGGCTCCGGGACGGGTTAGTTCGCGGGCTGCTTGCGCTTCCTGGCGAAGGGCGGCGTGCTCTTGGCTGACGGCATGGACCCGTCGGCCGCCATTTGCTTGATGAGGGTGGTGAGGTACGGAATCAGCTGCTTCTTGCGGCTCACCACGCCCGGCATGTCGAAGATCTCATCCTGCTCGACGTGGGGATAACTGATTTTCTCGATGTACGCCGAGTCGCCTTTGACGAGTAACAGCGAGTTCTGGGTGTTGATATCGGTGACGAGCAGCGCGGCGAACGCGAGGCGCTCTTCATCGCGCAAATCCTCGACCGCTGCGGCAATGGGCTTGGCGTGCTGCCAGAAATTACCGAAACCGAGTTCCTCGACCTGCGAAACGGCGTAACGAATGCCTTCCTCCTCGTAGATCTTGAAGTCGGAGCGCACGACCTTCTCCGGGGGATTGGCGAGGATGACGGACCCCGAGTTGAAGATCTCGTCGGCGAGTTCCTTGGAGTTCACCCCCGCGATCTGCGACAGCCAAGCCAGGATGATCGCGTCCTTCCCGGTGGCGGTTGGTCCGTTCAAATGGAGCGTATCGGCGATCAGCCCTGACATCATGATACCGGCGATTTCCGGGGAAGGTTGCAGGCCTTCGCGTCGAAACATGTCGGCGATGATGGTGCAGGTCGAACCGACCGGTTCGTTGATGAACAAGATGGGCTGCGGCGTATGCAATGAGCCGAGCCGATGGTGATCGATCACCTCGGTGATCGTGACCTCCTCGGCTCCCGGAACGGCTTGCGAAAGCTCGTTGTGGTCCACGAGGACGAGGCGAGTTTGCACCGGCTTGAAAATATCGCTCTTCGTGAGGATTCCGATGAGGGCGCCATCGTCGCTGGTGACCATGACGGCATGGTTGGTCACGGAAAACTTCTTGCGGACATCGGCGATGCGTTCGTCGGGACCGACGACGACGAACTCGCGTTGAACAACCCGTTCGATGTTCGAGGCGGTGCGGACGACCCAGGCGGTGGTGGCGGAGTCGTACGGGCTCACGATCACGCTGACATTCTTTTTGCGGGCGAGCGCGACGATCTCGTCATCGGGATCAAGATTGCTGGTGATGACCAACGCCCGAATGCCGAGCTCGATCGAGCGGCGTTGAACATCGTTGCGATCGCCTACGATGATAATCGATTGGCTCGCTGGGATTCGTTCGCGCTCGGAAATGCTCCAGAATGACCGAATGTCCATCGTGCCCAGCCGGACGAAAAGGTCCTCGGTGTTTTCCTCCAGAACGAGATTGAGGGCACGGCCCTTAAGCGCCCGCACAATGCTGGCGAGCGACGTGTGAACCTGGCGCATCAGGCGCGGCTCGCTAACCCGAGGAATGAAGACGCCGCCGAGATGGGCGAGGGAAACGGTACCGACCGGTTTGCGGTGGGTATTGGTGACGGGCACCACGCGGATGTGATAGCGGTCGATGACTTCCAGCGCCTCCGCGCACGTGGCGGTTTCGGCCAGCGAGATGACATCGGCGGTCATCAAGGCGTGAACGCGCGGCGACACGTCGGAAAGGTAATGCGGCAGCGGTTGCCGAAAACGCGCGAGGATGGTGTCGATGCGGGCGTTGGAATTGCCGCAGCGGGCGGCCACGTACCCGCGCTCGCCGCGCGCTTCCTTGAAAGCGGCGTAGCCGATCGCTGAGCAGATGGCGTCAGCGTCAGGATTCTTGTGGCCAACCACATAGATCGGCTGGGTCGAAGCTGGTGAGGGCGCGGCGGTGGGCGGAAGTGAGGATACGGGCGGCATCATGGACGGACGGGCGAACATGGACAGCGGCTATGGCCGGTGGAAGCGGGAAATAAAAAGCCCGGCCGTGTTTAGAGGCCGGGCAATCAATGAATCGAGGTGAGTGTTGGATTTCAGGGGCCGCGAACGGCCAGTGCGCCGGCTCCAGTGCCGAGCATTCCGGCAGCTCCGGAGGCGGGTGCGATCCCGTAGATGCGGGCGCTGTTGCCGGCCGTGGTGGCGTTGAAGGGAATGGCCTGACGAATGTCCTGGGGGCGGGCCTGGCTGGTGCTGGTCGGATTATTGGAGTAAAAAGGCGAATTTGCGCCCTGCACATTGGGATACCAGGCGATGTTACCGCCGAGGAAAGCGATGAATCCGCCAGTGGTTTTGTAAACGCCACTAGTTGCGCTCCACGTGCCGTTGGCTTGAAGACCACGGGTGTATGCGACCGGAGTGGTGGCAGCGTCGCTCATCTTGACACCGCCGACAAACTCCCAGGAAGGAGAGCGGCCATTAATGAAGCTTGGGTGGAGCGCATTCCGGGCAGTGCTGGGCGTGATAATAAACTGAAGGGCGACCGCCTCGTTGAAGGCGGGATCATTTTTTGCGAAGTAGAACGACGGATCCGTGAGAATATTATTCTTGGCGAGAATTCCCGGCCAGCGCCACGCGGGTTGCGGCGCTTGAAGCACGGCATTGGTGATCGTTTGCGGATTCGGCAGGCGATCCTGGTTATCGCCGGCGTAGATTTGCGCGGCTTTAAGGATCTCGCGCAGCTTGTTGGAGTCGACGGCGCGTTCGGCCTTTTCTCTCACCGTGCCCATCGTGGGGATTACGATGGCGGCGAGAATGCCGATAATCGCGATCACAGTGAGCAATTCGATGAGGGTGAATCCACATCTGCGTTTAGCGGCGGGAACATCCGGCCCGAGACGCACGGAGCGACAAGGAAGGATTGGCATATAAAAATAAGCTGGAATGGGGGTGAAGTCGCCTGACAGCTCGACAGTTCCTCTGAAAAAATTTGAGCACAAGCAGAAACTCCACTAGAAACGAGGGTAGTGTCCGATCGATTTGAAGGATGAGGACAATGCCGTGCGGAGGGAGCGTCCGCTGGACTGGTGACTAAAAGCGACCGCTGCGTGTTTTCGTGCTGTCTCTGACTCGACAATACTTTTCCGAAGGACCTACGCTCTGCCTACCATGAAGATCTACCTCGATGGCAAGTTCGTCGACAGCAGCGAAGCGAAGATTTCCGTGTTTGATCACGGACTGCTCTACGGTGATGGCGTATTCGAAGGTATCCGCCTCTATGGTGGGAATATTTTCCGCTTGGATGAACATCTCGAGCGCCTGGAATATTCCGCAAAGGCAATCATGTTGCAGCTGCCCGGGACTCGGGCCGAGATTGCGGAGGTCACCTGTGAGACGTGCCGACAAAATGGGCTGAACGATGCCTACATTCGGCTGGTCGTCACCCGCGGGGTGGGAGATTTGGGGCTGGCGCCGTGGCTTTGCCCGAAGCCGTCGATGTTTGTCATCGCCAGTAAGATTTCACTCTATCCCAAGGAGTATTATGAGAACGGGCTCGCGATTGTAACAGTGCCGACTCGTCGGATCAGCGCCGCAGCGATTCCTCCCACGATCAAGTCGCTCAATTACCTGAATAATATTTTGGGGAAGATCGAGGCGAAGCAGTTCGGCGCGATGGAGGCGATCATGTTGAACGATCAGGGATATGTGGCGGAGTGCACCGCGGACAATGTGTTCATCGTTCACAAAGGTGAGATTATCACGCCATCCGCGTCGCAAGGGGCCCTGAAGGGGATCACGCGGTCCGCCATTTTCGATATCGCGAAGGATTTGGGATTGCCGATTCGCGAGGCGAACATGACTCGATACGATATCTGGTGCGCCGATGAATGTTTCCTGACCGGTTCTGGTGCGGAGGTGATTCCCACGGTAAAGCTGGATGGCCGCGAGATCGGCACCGGCAAGCCCGGACCCATTACACAGCGGGTTCTGACCGCATTCCGGTCCCGCGTGCTGATCGAAGGCACTCGGATTTGAGCACCATCCCGACCGGTAAAAACGCTCCTGACATTAACCCCCTCTCAAGTTCTTCCCCAGCGTCACGATTGCACCGTTGGCGCATATCGCCGCGCCTTAATGTCGCGGCGTCCAATCACGCACGCCCGCACTTGCCAGTGTGGGCGAGTATGGCATGTTCCGTGCAGAAACCTTTTCGACTCCATGGCCAATCCGCTCAAATGCGACCTCTGCTCTAAACCCGCGACGGTCCACCTCACGCAAATTGTGAACAACAAAGTTCACAAGGTGGACCTGTGTGAGGCATGTGCGCAGGCCAAGGGTGTCACCGATCCGAGTGGATTCTCGTTGGCCGACCTGCTCCTAAAAGCATCGCTAAATCCCGAGCCCACGGCGGGTGGGATGCGTTGCGAGCGCTGCGGCTTCACTCAGCTCGATTTCAAGAAGCATGGCCGCTTTGGTTGCCCAGTGTGCTACGAGACCTTCCGCGGGATCGTTGAGCCGATGCTGGAAAACATGCACAACGGCACGGCGCATGCCGGTAAAATTCCACACCGCGCTTTGGAACGTAAGACCCTATATGATCGTCTGACTAAGTTAGAGCTGGACCTCACGGACGCTATCAAGTCCGAGCGCTACGAAGACGCCGCCCGAACCCGAGATGAAATCAACCAAGTCAAACAAGCCTTCAGCCAAAACTCCGCGCGCTAAGGCCATGACGATTTCATCGCTCATCGACACGCCCTCCGAGCTGACCGATTCGGCCAGCAACAAGACGGCGATCGTCTTGATGACGCGGGTCCGTCTGGCGCGTAATCTCGCGGGTTATTCTTTTCCAGGTTGGGCGAAGCCCGCCCAGCGGGACGAAATCCTCACGGCCTGCCGTGCAGCTGTGTCCGCCACGCCGCAAATGAAGCGCTCATTGAACGTCTCCATTGGCGAACTGAGCGATCTCGAACGCCAGATCCTCGTGGAGCGTCACTTGATCAGCCGCGAACTGAGCGGAATGAAAGGGGGAGCCGGCGTCATCATCAGTAAGGACCAGGCGTTCTCCGTGATGATGAACGAGGAGGACCACCTCCGGATCCAAGTCCTGCGAGCGGGGTTCAACCTAAAGAAGGCGTGGAACACGATCACCGACTTGGACTCGGCGCTCGAAGAACACCTCGATTTCGCCTTCTCGCCGACCTTGGGTTATTTGACGGCCTGTCCGACGAACTTGGGCACCGGAATGCGCGCTTCCGCGATGATGCATCTGCCGGCACTCGTTATTTCCAGCCAGATGGAGAAAGTGGTTCGGGCCGTAAACCAGCTCGGAATGGTAGTACGTGGACTTTTTGGGGAGGGGTCGGACGCGAGTGGTTCGATTTTCCAGATCTCCAATCAAACGACATTGGGTGAATCCGAAGAGGAGATCATCAAACGACTCAGCTCGGTGCTCCAGTCCATCGTCGAACATGAACTTAATGCCCGGGAGAAGTTGCTCGAAGCCGATGCCGGCAAGCTGCTCGACAAAATCGGACGGGCCTTCGGAATCCTCCAGAATAGCCATCTGCTGAGTTCCAGTGAGGCTATGAATCTGCTTTCGCTCATTCGTCTGGGGGTCGACCTCTCCGCCTTTCCTGACGCGAACCGATGCGTTATCGACCGCCTCTTTATCGAGGCACAGCCCGGGCATCTGCAGCACGCGCAGAAGGGCGAATTCGAGCCCGGTCAGCGTGACGTGCTTCGCGCGGCCCGACTGCGCTCGGAGTTTGCGAATTTTCCGCGGCCGGACTTTAATTTCACCAACGACTCCAAGAACTAACAGCTTCAACCCCTTTATCGTAATGTCCCAAGAACCGATGAACAATTTCACGCCACGCGCTCAGCAAGTGCTCGCGCTGGCTCGCAAGGAGGCCGATCGCTTCCATCACAACTACGTCGGTACCGAGCACATCCTTCTTGGTTTGATCAAGTTGGGTCAGGGTGTCGCGGTGAGTGTATTGCAGAAGATGGGTTTGGACCTGGAAACGGTGCGCTCGGCTGTGGAAAAGCAAGTGGGCACCGGACAGGAAACCAAGACCCAGAACAGTATTCCCTATACGCCTCGGGTGAAGAAAGTCCTGGCGTTGGCAGGGAAGGAAGCGAAGACGCTGAACCACTCCTATGTCGGCACCGAACACATTTTGCTCGGCCTTCTCCGTGAAGGCGAAGGCGTGGCTGCCCGCGTTCTGAAGTCGTTGGATATCGACATCGAACGCACCCGGAATGAGATCCTGCGCGAGCTCGATCCCCAGTTCTCCGGTAGCCAGGGAGGCGAAGGCGGCGAAGAAGCGGCCGCAGGCGCGCCCCAACGCGGTGCCGTCCAGCCAGAAGACAAGAAAGAAGTGAAGACGCCGGCGCTCAAGGCGTTTGGCCGCGACCTGACGGAACTCGCTCGCAAGGGCGAAATGGATCCCGTGATTGGCCGCAAGAATGAGATCCGCCGTGTCGTTCAGATTCTTTGCCGCCGCACGAAGAACAATCCTGTCCTCATCGGCGAAGCCGGCGTGGGCAAGACCGCCATCGTGGAAGGTCTCGCTCAGGAAATCGCCAGCGGCAACGTCCCGGAGATTCTCTTTGAGAAGAAGGTCATCACCCTTGATCTCGCCTTGATGGTTGCGGGCACAAAGTACCGCGGTCAGTTCGAGGAGCGCATCAAGGCCGTGATGGACGAGATCAAGCGCGCCAAGAATATCATCCTCTTCATCGACGAACTGCACACGATCGTGGGTGCGGGCGCCGCCGAAGGCGCGATGGATGCGTCCAATATCTTCAAGCCCGCGCTCTCCCGCGGCGAACTGCAATGCGTCGGCGCGACCACCCTTAACGAATACCGCAAATACATCGAAAAGGACTCAGCCCTCGACCGCCGTTTCCAATCGGTGAAGGTTGAGGCGCCCTCCGTCGATGACACCATTCTCATCCTCAAGGGAATCCGCAGTAAGTATGAGGACCACCATAAGGCGACCTTCACCGACAAGTCGCTGGAATCAGCCGCCAAACTCTCCGACCGCTATATCACGGGGCGTTTCCTCCCCGACAAGGCGATCGATGTGATGGATGAGGCCGGCTCCCGGGCGCGCATCGGTGCCTTGAGTCGTCCGCCCGACGTCGAGAATCTCACCAAGGAAATCGAATCGGTCTGCACGCAAAAGGAAAAGGCCATTAGCGAACAGCACTTTGAAGAAGCCGCGAAGTTCCGCGACCAGGAGAAGCAGCTGCGCGCCAAGCAGGATCAAGTGACCGAACAGTGGAAGAAGCAGCGCGACGAAAAGCGGGTTTTGATCGACGACGACCTGATGATGCAGGTTGTCGCGGATTGGACCGGCATCCCGTTGAATCGAATGGAGAAGAAGGAAAGCGAAAAGCTCCTGACGCTCGAAACTGAACTGCAGAAAGCGGTCATTGGTCAGGCCCCGGCCGCAAACGCCGTTGCCCGCGCCCTTCGTCGCTCCCGTGCGGACCTTAAAGACCCACGTCGCCCTATCGGTTCCTTCATGTTCGTCGGCCCCACCGGAGTCGGAAAGACGATGCTCGCGAAGCAACTTGCGGCGCAGATGTTCGGCAACCAGGACGCGATCATCCAGATCGACATGTCAGAATACATGGAGAAATTCGCCGTCTCCCGGCTTGTGGGCTCGCCTCCGGGCTACGTCGGCTACGAGGAAGGCGGCCAGTTGACGGAGGCCGTTCGGCGCAAGCCGTACGCGGTCGTGCTGTTTGACGAAGTCGAGAAAGCGCATCCCGATGTGATCCAGTTGCTGCTCCAGATTTTGGAAGATGGCCGGTTGACCGACTCCCTTGGGCGCACCGTTGATTTTCGCAATTCAATCATCATCATGACCTCGAATGTTGGCGCGCATCTCTTGCAGCGTCAGACGTCGATGGGGTTTGCCGCGGCCACCTCGACGTTTAACGACGCTGAGAAAATGCACGAGAAGGTCCTCGAAGAAGCCAAGCGCGTCTTCAAACCCGAATTCCTGAACCGGATTTCGGATATCATCTTCTTCCGTCCCCTGGACAAGACGGACCTGATCAAGATCGTCGAGCTGGAGACCGCGCACTTTGCGAAGCGTCTGACAGATCGGAAGATCACACTTGAGTACACGCAAGAGGCGAAGGACCTCCTGATCGATAAGGGTTATGACGAGAAGTACGGTGCGCGTCCGCTACGGCGTGCCGTCGAACATTACTTGGAGGACCCGCTGGCCGAGGCTCTGCTCAGAGGTGACATCAAGGATGGGGAACCGGTCATTGTCTCGCGCGAGGGCGACAAGCTCATCTTCAAACAAAAGACACCCCCTGCCGCGCCTAGCGGCGTATCGCAGTAAAAACGACGACCACCCGTCGCCCAACGAAGCCCCGCCTCCCGAGAACAACGGAGGCGGGGCTTTCCGTTTCTAACCGCGAATGAGACTTCTGCATCTTAACTTGCGAAGGTGAGCCGATAACAAGCGGCAGTGAAGGTCCGGATTTTCATTTTCCTCATCGGGGTCGTAGCGGGCATCGTGTCGCTGCCTGGTCAGCCGAGTCGCATCCCGGAATCCGAGGCGCTTTACGCTCCGACCCATCAGCGTCTCGCCGCCCTCCACGCCGCTGCGCAACGGGATGGATGGGGGCCACATGTCGCGGTATTGCGCCAAACCGCCTTCTTCGCCTACGACCAGGAAAAACTCCAGGCGGC
>JBBQEG010000147.1:0-12191 GCA_038320495.1 Opitutales bacterium
CAAAGGGCTGTCCGTTAAAAAACGGCACGTCCGCGATTAACGGCCTCCGGCCCAAGGTGACTTTGAGCGGCATTACCTTGCCGTCGCGCAGGATGGTGAGTGAAAGCTTCGTGTCCGGCTTCATCGTCCGAATTTTTTCTCTAAAAATGGGATCAGGCCACATTTCCTGGTTCACGGAAACGATCAGGTCATTCTCACGAAGGCCGGCATTCGCCGCAGGAGTATCGGGCTGAATCCGCAGGACCCGGATGCCGCTGCGAGCTTTCGCTTCACCTGGCACTTCCACCATCTCGGTCTGCAGACCGATTCCCAAATAACCTTCCCCTTCCTTCAAATACTGATCCGTCACCAGATCGCGCAACGTGTCCCAACATCGCTTGCGCACTTCTGGATCGGGAGCATCGCGGGACTGCCTGAGAAGTTCCGTCATCGCGGCTTCCGGGTAGGATCTTCCCCAAGAAAGCAAATCGGCTTGGGCTGCTTCCCGTTCCTTAAACCGCAACGAAGCTAACCGATCATACACTGGAGCGGGCAGTTCGGCTGCGTCAGTTGCCACGAAAAATGACAAAATTGCGCAACCAACACTCCAAGGTCTCAGGCCAAACGCATTCATCAATTTGATCACCTTTCTGCCCGTGCGAAGGCCACCCCCCCAGGAGGAACGTTTAAGTTCCCCAAGGTGTCTTCTGAGGAACTTCAATCGAGTCGTTGCGCTGAAGCGGGATCTGTTGGAATTGCGCTTTCGTTACATCGTAGGCGCGCTGACTACCATCGCGGATCACCTTGACCCGCCGCATGCTTCCGAACTCCGTACTTCCCCCTGCGGCTTGAATCGCACCCCAGAGGGTGAGTTCCTTGGCAAACGGTACGGGACCAGGTCGCCGCACTTGTCCACCCACAATCACAGTTTCCTGATTGACGTTTGCACCGACGGCGTTAGCGATCACCTGAATCGTCGGATTCGTGTAGATACCCGCGCTTTTATAACGGGATTGTAGGGAAATCTGCAATTCCTCGTTGCGCAATCCCCCCGCTCGAACTTGTCCGATGAATGGCATGTTGATCATCCCGCTTTCCGATACCGGATAGGTATTGGTAATGGTCGCACGATCCTGATCCGGAACGCCCGCGATGGTGATGTTGATCGATTTGCCAGCCTCGATCTGCGCGCAGACCGGTAACGCAGCAACGAATAACGCGATCAGGCTGCTATAGAGTCCTTTAGTTGTCATGATGGTGTTGGGTTATGATTTCAATACAGCTCGGAATCGTTTCCGCCCGTCCCCGCCGCTGTTTTTGCAGGGGCGCTGGCAACGTTGGTTGCCGGTCCGGCTTTAGATTCCGCCGGCGCATAATAAGTGTAGTAGCTCGTATAATACTGATATTGGCTGTCACTACGGACATCGACATTGTTCAGCACGACGCCGATGACATTACCACCGACATTTTCGACCGCCTGCTTGACGCGGAGCAGCATGTTCCGCGGAAGTTTGCGATGTTGCACGACGATCATTGTGAGATCAACCTCACTGGCTAAAACCGAAGCGTCGCTCACACCAAGAATTGGCGGACTATCGACTAGGACCAGATCGAACCGTTGTTTGACGTCTTGAATCAACTCAGACATCCGCCGCGAGTTAAGTATCCCGGCGGCATCTGCCGGCAGAATCCCGGACGGCATAAAATACAGGTTGTCAACCGGGGTCTGGAGAATGACATCTTCCAGCATCAACTCCGTAGTCAGGTAATTGGTGAGACCCACCGAATTGTTGATATCGAAAAAGGTGTGAAGCCGAGGTCTGCGCAAGTCGGCATCGATCATCAAAGTGGTGTAGCCACCTTGAGCACAGATATAGGCCAGGTTCACCAATGTCGTGGATTTCCCTTCGCCTGCGCCGCCGGAGACGACCGTGATCGCATTGTCCTCAGGATTCTTGCGGTTGAATTCGATATTGGTTCGTAGAATCCGGTATGCTTCCGCGTCCGGGCTCATGCCACTCTGCTTATGAAGCACTCCGACATCCTTCGGGATGACCGCCAAAACCGGCACCTGCAAGTAACGCTCCACATCTTCGAGGCTTTTCACCGACGTATCCAAATATTCCAGGAAGAACGCGATCCCGACGCCGAAAATCAATCCCACCACCGCACCGAGCACCAGATTCAACGTCACATTTGGACTTACCGGACTCTTGGAGATTTGGGGTTCTTCATGAACCTCGATGCTTTCCTCAGTCATTCTTCCGGCGATAGTCTCGCTGATCAGTTTGAGCTTCATCGACTGGAGCAACTGCTGGTCGGTCTCGAATTCGCGCTTCGCATCGACGTAGTCCTGCGCATCGAGTCCTCTCTTGATCGCCTCCTCCCGAGTGTCGTCTTTCATGACTTCCACACTCTTCAGACGATCTTCAGCCATACCCAGTTGCACTTGCAACGTCGCCCGAAGATTGACAACCCCTTCATCGAGCTGGCGCTTCATGCCCTCGATCTGCTCCGCAGCCGCCAACACCGCCGGGTGCCTGTCTCCGAGCCCGCTTGTTTTGATCGTTCTTAGCTGACGCACGGCGTCCAAATATTGTGGATAGAGATTCTTAATGATATTATCGGGCAGATCGAGTCCCGCCGCGTAAACCATCAACTGATCGCTATCATATTTCAACAGACTGTTGATCTGGCTGCCCAACTGCATCTTTTCCTGCTGCAATTGGTTGTAGGCCTCCATCGCAGTCCGAGCCTCTTGATCCTCATCGACCCCACTCTGGCCGTAAAACGAATCCTGTCCCTTATATATAATTCCCTTCGTCCTGACGATCGTAGCAAGAACCTTACGTCGCTCCTCCACTTTGTCCTCCTGATCGCGAACAGCCTTCTTGAGTTCATACAATCCTTTGTCGGCATCCCGGCTCTCAATCTGGGTACGGTAAGCTACATAAGATCGGGCCACTTCAGCGGTTACATCGCGGGCATCTTCCTTGTTTGTATGCCGCACCCGGATGGAGATCAAATCAGTTCCCCGGATGTTCTGGGTATTGACAATTCCTTTGAGAATCCTGATGGCCACTTCCTTTTCGACTCCCCATTTATTCTCAAGCTCGAGCTTCTCAACCACCTTGGAGAGTGAATTACTGCTCTTGATCTTTTCAAACTCAGTTCCGAAAAACTGCGGCGTCATTCGATTTGCCCCCGAGGTTTGGGCAAGTTCGCCATTGAAAGGAGACATTCCCGTAGCCTTGGGCTTCACTTCGATGGTGGCCTCACTTTCATATTTCTTGGGCATGACATAGGTGATCACGGCCGCGGTCATGAAAACCAACAATAGGGTCAGCAGGATGATTCCGTAGCGGTTCTTGATGACCTGCCAATAATCGACCGCGTGCAGCGCAGCTTCATTTTGTTGCGGAGAAGAAGGGTTCATTGTTTTATAAATTCACAGTTTCAAGCGAGTGCCAGTTGAAAGAAAAACTCCCGCAATGAAAACATTGCGGGAGTAGAAATTCAAGCAACTAATATTTTCTATAAAGGCTGGGAGTTCCAACGAGGAATCAGAACTCTGCACTGACGCCCAAGCTGAACCGATTGCGATCATAATCGTTATTCGGGAAGTCGGACGATGAGTCTGTGAAGTTGTAGGACGCTGTGCCGGTGAGGTAGTCGTTGAACTTCATCGAGAGTCCGATGTAGGCGTTGACGATGTCCTCGTCTCGATCACTTATGTCAGGAACTCCAGGTCCGACTTGGCGACCCTCTTCAAATGAGGCGGGGATATAATCGACACCACCGAAGACCGAGAGCATCGGAGAAATCGCATACTCGGAGGAAACCCCGATACGTAGGGTGCGCCGGTCGCTGTATTCCACGGTCCCCCCGGGAACAAAACGAACTGTGTCATAGGACTCGATGCCGTAGCGGGTGAATGCACGCACACTGAACTGTTGGGTTACTTGGGAGTTCAGCGCGAGTTCCACATATGGACTCGAGCTGTCGGATCCTTCATCGACCTCCCTAAATTGGGCACCGGCCCGAGCGATACCGATCGTGTTGGGGCTGAAGCGGTGCTCTACCCCGAGGAGGACAAATTGGTCTGTAGAATCTGAGGCAAAACCGTCCCCCGAGGTTTCCGCATAGCGGTAGTCGCCCGTCAGGACAGTTTGCGGACCAAGCTGATATCTCAACTGGTTGTAAAGTTCCCACGTAAAACGGTCGTTGTTGGCGAGATCGTAGTCGGCTTCGGTGAGGCGGAAGCCGGTATAGGTCGCGAACCGCTCAGTCCACCGGAAGCCCAAGGAGTTGTCGGTCTGCCAGTAGAAATATTCGCCAAGCTGGCGAGAGGATGCATAGCCATACGAATAATCTGGCTCGAGCTCATAGGAGATAAAATTGCGGCTGGAAAAACGAAGGCGCTCGCTAAAGCGGTGTGTGACGTTGATTCCAGCCCGTGACTGACTATTCAAATCCTCGGAATTTCCTCCTGTAGGCTCATCCAAATAGTAGATCAGCCCAAGTCTTGCATAAACATCCCATGTCGTCTGGGGTGTGATACTCACGAGCGAAAGACCTACATAGGGGTTCAGTGAGAACGAATCGTCTTTGGGTCCGAATCCGGGCGACACATTGTCGTCATAGGTCACGTTCGCTCCGACAACCCATTTGAGAGGAAGCGACTCTTGCGCCTCGCTTCCCACATAGTAAAGCCCTTGAGCTGAAGCAGAAGCCACGGAAAGAAGACTGAAGAGAATGGAAAATTTGCTTTTCATAAATCGAATGAGTGTGGTGACGAAAAAATTAACAGTCGGGACTTAACTTAGGAACAATCAGAAATCGACGTTCGAAACGTCTGGTGGAGCGATGATGACTGGAGGCAGTAGTGGAATGATTGGTAGTCCTCCAGGTCCGCCTGGCGTTGGTCCAATAGGACCCTGACCTGGGAAGTCCAAAGGATTAGGCATACCGGCAACCTCACCACCGGGTTCCTTCGCACCCTTGCCGCTCTTTGCGCTCGATCCGGTTTCGCCTAGATTCGGGTCAAGCTTGGCAATCACCGCTTGGACGGCAGCCAGAGCATCGGGAGCGACCGCAACTGCGCATTGGGAGACCAGCCTCATCTGCTCAGGGGCCGCAGTTGCAGCCGCTTCGACGATGGCCGCAACAGTCTGGACATCTGCGCTGGAAGCTTCGATAGCGGACTTGACGATCTCACAGGCGCAGGCGGGAGCCTCCGCAACTTCGGTCGAGACAATTTCTAGCACTTTGGACTGCTCGGCGGCCACCGCGATTTTCACCGATAGTGAAAGCGCGGTGCAATCCACGGCTGCGTTGGCTGATTGCAGGCCGAAGGCTGCGCTGAGACTGACGAAAAGAACGGTTATTTTCATTTGAGGTAGTTTGATTGCCTTAGAAATATCGATGGAGCGGGCAGCGGGAATCGAACCCGCATGTCTAACTTGGAAGGATAGCGCTTTACCACTAAGCTATGCCCGCAATCTCGTGAAGAGTAAAACCCGCCTCGAAGGTTCCTAGCAAGCCTTTTTTAGTGCCTCAGACCGAATAATTCGAGAGCCCCGGAATTATCCGCAAGTGATTTGTTTTCAACAGGATAAGAGCAATCTAAGCCATGACTCGGAAGCCTTTCATGCTCTTTGCACTCTTGTTTTTCAGATCGGTGAAAAGGCCTGACTTCTGTGCTTACGGCAGCCGAGTGGTTAAGTTTTCCGAGATTATTCCGCCCGATTCCATACCGTGAGATCAGGGACCGAAGCCACTTGCCGATTCTGTGTGAACTCTTCCAGATCGACGGGCAGGGGGGATTCCCAGCGCATGGAGCTGTTCCGCCAAGGGATCTCAAGCGAGGTGGCATGGAGGGCATGCCTTGGTAGGAAAAGCCTGTTTTCCAATTCTGGTCTCCACCCATGGGACATCCATTCGAGATACTCTGATCCATTGCCGGAATAGATTTTATCGCCAACGATAGGAAAACCGCAATAGGCTAGGTGAACCCGGATCTGGTGCATTCGTCCGGTTTCGGGAAAGCACCGGACCGTCGCGAACCTGATCGTTTCCCGCTCGAATCGACGCTCGACCCGAAACCGGGTCCGGCAGTCCCGGCCCGAGCGATTGACGACTTGCCGCACCCAGATTTCCGACGGTCCGATCTCGCCAGCGCGGAGGATCGGCTTCGCGCATTCCCAAGAGTCGGCCTCGGGCCACCCGGCCACCACCGCCACGTATTCCTTGATCGCCTGCCGCATTTCGAAAATTCGGCCGAGCCGACGGGCCGCTTCCGTGTGCTTGGCGACGAGCACCACCCCGCTGGTTTCGCGGTCCAAGCGGGTGACGATTCCGAGGCGTCCGCCGGTGTGGATTTCGTATGAGAGCAAGTGTTCGAGTCCGCCGAGCAGGGTCGGCTCGGACTGGCGGTTCGCTGGGTGGACGATCAGCGGCGCGGGCTTATCGACGACTATCCAATCGTCCGATTCATCGATCACCCGGAAGTTGACCCGCACCTGCAGATTCATGACAGCAAGAAAAAGCCAGAGACCCGGGAAGGAGTCTCTGGCGTTGGACGAACAAACCGTTATTACGGATTAGGACTTGTAGCGGAGACGCTTCTTGTGGCGGTTCTGCTTCATGCGCTTCTTGCGCTTGTGCTTGTTGATCTTGGTCTTGCGGCGTTTCTTGATGGAGCCCATGGCGGTTACGTGCGGGGTTAGGTTGGTAGGGATGAAAGAATCAGGGGACGATTTTATTGAGTGGATACTCAATGATCCCCTCTGCCCCCAGGCGCTTCAGTTCGGGGATGATGTCCCGGACAACGGTTTCGTCAATCACCGTCTCGACGGCGAGCCAACCTTCTTCGGAAAGCTGAGAAATCGTCGGACGGCGCAGCGAGGGCAGTTTTTCGAGCAACTCGGCCAGGCGGGCATTCGGGAAATTCATTTTAAGACCGACCTTGCCACGGGCGCACAAGGCGGCTTTCAGCAGCATGGCGATCCGATCCATTTTCTCCATTTTCCACGGATCTGCGGCAGCGCTGGGATTCGCGTAAAAGTGAGGAAACGAGGTCAGCAGAGTATCCACGATCCGCAGGCGGTTGGCCCTGATGGAATCGCCCGTTTCTGTGACATCGACGATGGCATCGACCAGATCCGGCACTTTCACCTCGGTCGCTCCCCAAGAAAACTCCACTTCTGCCTGGATGCCGCGCTCCTTGAGATAGCGCTGGGTAATGCCAACCCCCTCGGTGGCGATCCGCTTGCCTTCGAGGTCCTCGGGCTTACGAATCGGCGAGTCTTCAGGGACCACAAGTACCCAGCGCGTGGGCCGGGTAGTGGCTCGGGAATATGGCAGTTCCGCAAGATCGATGAGATCGACTCCATTCTCGTAGGCCCAGTCGTAGCCGGTGATCCCGCAGTCGATGAAGCCTTGGCCGAGGTAGCGGCCAATTTCCTGAGCTCGGATCAGATACAAATCCAATTCCGAGTCGTTCGAAGACGGACGCAGCCCGCGCGAGGAAACATGGATCTCGTAGCCAGCCTTGGCGAGCAGCTCGATGGTTGGCTCCTGAAGGCTGCCTTTCGGGATCGCGACTTTCAGTGTTCTTGAAGGGTCCGGCATGAAGGAGCGGCGGTTTTAGTCCCGAAATGCGGGGAATCAAGCCAAGTTTCGATTAAAATCGGCCAGGCCTTGGCCAGGCAGGCCTGGACTCAGTTTCTTCCAAATCCACAGGGCATAAAGCGCGACGACAGTCTATGGAAGGAAGACGCCTCGCGCCCGCGCAAAAGCCAGTGGAGTGCAGGTTCTATGACTTTTCCGCGGAGCCTTCCTACGGCCCCATGACCTCGAAGCATTCGCCAGCCTCAACACGCCTTTCACCACCACGCAAATTCCCCCTTGGAGTCCATTTTCGATCGCATTGTATTGATTTTCAATTAATTGAGTTAATAAGCCGAATTTCTCGGCCAGTTCGCTTGCTGACTGCACTCCGGAAAAAGTCCCCTACTCAGCTGGTTGGTCGCTGTTGATTTTATCTTTCGCCTGTTCCAAGGCGTTGTCCGTAGCGGTTTTCGCTTCGGCGGCGGCCGCTTCCATCTTCTTTTGCGCGGTGGCGGCAGCGGCATCCATTTTCACCTTCGCCTCGGCGGTGACGGCCTTGGTCTGATCGCCGACCTTGTCCATGGCGGCCCTCGCGTCCTTGAGCGCCTTGTCGGATTTCTCACCGGCGGCGGCTGCCATTTCCTTCATGCCTTCGGCGACTTTTTCGGCGCCGGCGTCCATTTGTTCGGAGGCGGTTTGCTTCATGTCGCAGGCGACGAGACAGAACGGCAGGGCAAGAGCTTGGATCCAGAATTTTGTTTTCATGGGGTATTCAGTAGTGGGTTGCTGGCTGCTGCCATTGGGCGCACGTTAGAAGTTTTTCCCACCCTGTCAAAGCACCCGCCGGGCTTCATGTCATGGAAGCGTCCCGTCCACGACGCTCGCCACTTCGCCATCCGCGAAGCGGGTCCTCAGTCGGTCGCCGGGCTTCATCATGGTCGCGGAGGTGACGATCGTGCCGTCCGCCGAGCGGGCGATCGAGAAACCGCGCTGGAAGGCGGACTCGGGGCCGAGAGCGCGCAGCAGTCCGCGCAAGTGGCCGAGCTGCTCGACTCGCTTCGTTAGAAGCTGATTGCCGAGCTTGCCGAACCGCAGTTGCAAATTCGCCAGCTTATCGGCACGTCGTTCCAGGACGAGCGACGGGTGCAGGGCCTTGTGGCGTGCCTGGATTTCGCGCAGGCGCGTTGCCAGGACTTCGAGCCGGTTGCGCGTCGCTTGGGGAAGCTGGCCGCGGGCCGAGTCGAGGCGCAGGACGGATTCGCGTAGCAGCTTCTCGCCATCCCGCTGGAGGACTCCGCGCTTGAGGGCGTCCACCGCGAGGCGGGCACCGGACAGGCGCTCGCGGGTCACCCGCTCCATCCGGCGGCGAAGCTGCGCGAGCCGGGCTAACAGCTCCGCGCCATCCGCCACCGCAAGTTCGGCGGCGGCGCTGGGCGTGGGTGCGCGGAGGTCCGCGACGAAGTCGGCGATGGTGAAGTCGATTTCATGGCCGACTGCGGAGATGATCGGGATCGGGCATGCGGCGATCGCACGGGCGACGACCTCCTCGTTGAAATTCCAAAGATCCTCGATGGAGCCGCCGCCGCGCCCAATGATCAGGACGTCGCAATGTGGATAGCCAAACGCTTCGGGGCGACCCAGCTTGCCAATGGCCTGCGCGATCTCCAACTCGGCTCCCCTGCCCTGCACGCGCACCGGAAAAAGGACGGGCTGCACCCACGGTGCGCGGCGAGTGAGGACGTTGAGAATGTCCTGAAGCGCCGCTCCGCTGCCAGAGGTCAAGATGCCAATGACGCGCGGAAACGGCGGAATCGGCTTCTTGCGATCCGCATCGAAAAGTCCCTCGGCATGGAGTTTCCGCTTCAGCGCATCGAACCTCGCTTGCAAATCCCCGGTCCCGGCCCGCTCGGCTTTTTGCACGATGATCTGAAGCTGGCCGCGCGCCTCATAGACGCTGGCCTCGGCGAAGACACGAACCTTCGCGCCGTCCTCCAGCGCGTCCGCGCCCGGGCGTTTCCGCGCTCCGAACATGGCGCATGAAATCTGTGCGCCCTCGTCTTTGAGCGAGAAATACCAGTGCCCGCTGCCTTGCTTGCGCAGGTTTGAAACCTCGCCCTCCACCCAGGTCTCGCCGATCTGGACTTCCAACAAATTCTTCATCCGCCGCAGTAACTGCGTCACGGACAACGCCTTTTCCTCGGAGGTTCTGGGTTTCGAAAACAAATCCACACCGGAAGCTGGCAAGACGCCCGGCTGGGATCGAGCGGCAATTTCCCGCCTTGGCGCGGATTTCCCGATGTGCTACCGGTATCCCCGATGGCTGCGCTCGCGGAAACCAACCGACGGAAGAAAACCGTGGCCGACTTCATGGCGCTTGGTGAAGGGCCGCCATTTGCCGAACTCATCAACGGAGAAATCGTCATGGGCCCCTCCCCCTTCCGAAGCCACCAGCGGGTGATTCTCGAGATCGCGTTCCTGTTCCGCAAATATCTCGAAGAAAGTCCCGGTGCCGGGAAAATCTACCTCGCCCCGTTCGACGTCCACTTCGGCGGCAACGATGTGCTCTGCCCCGACCTGAGCTTTTTTCTAACCGACCGCTGTCATCTTTTATCCGACCGCGGCGCGGAGGGTGCGCCGGATCTGGTGGTGGAAGTTCTTTCACCGTCCACGGCACGTCGAGACCGCAAGGATAAACGAGAAATCTACACACGGTATGGCGTGAGAGAGCTGTGGCTGGTGCATCCCGAGTTGGAAACCATCGAGGTTTTCAATCTGGCGAAACAGCCGGACCAACCGGTGGCGGTTCTGGAAAACGGCACGCATGACGCCATTGAGACCGTGCTGCTGCCGGGCTTCTCCGGGACGTTGGCGGCGATTTTCCGCGCATGAGCGCGTTTGTAGTCCAGCCCTTTAGGGCGTCTTCGGAATGGGACGCTGAAGACGCCCTAAAGGACTGGACTACGTGCGGTATCAGCCCAGCGCTTTGACGGTGAGAGATGGGGCTTCCAAGGACTCGCCGACGCGCATGCCCAGTAATTTCCGATAGAGCGCGCTATCCGGCGTGAGGAGGGTGATTTCCCTGCCCTCGTGGTCGATCTCCAACCCGCCGGCGACGGGGACCAGCAGGAATGCGCCGATCTCGGTTTCCACCAGCGCACCTGCGTCGATCTCGTCATCGCTTGCAAAATCCGGCAGTGTGAGGGATTCGAAAATCCGCAGGGCTTCCGCCAATTCGTCCACCTGCCGGGCCTGTCCGGCGGCGAGATAGGAGGCTTCCAAGCTGCGGGTGTCGTATTTCCCCTCCGCCTTGCTGCCGGGGTCCGTGGCGGCGGCATGAGCTTCAAACGCGGCTCGCGAGAGGCGTTCGAGACTGGCACGGAGTTCGGCGCGGATACGGTCTAGCAGGGCGGATTTCATCGGCGGGTGGTGAGCCTTGCACGGCGCACGGCGGGATGCCAGCGTTGCCTCGTGATTACCGTTTACGCCTACCTGAAGTGCAGCACCTGCCGTGACGCGATGAAGTGGCTCGATGGTCGCGGCATCGACTATCAGGTGAAGGCGATCCGCGAAACGCCGCCGACCGCCGAGGAACTGAAGACAGCGCTCGATGCATCCGGTGGTGACCTCCGGAAAATTTTCAATACCTCCGGGATGGACTATCGGGCGTTCGGCCTCAAGGACCGGCTGCCAACGATGGGTGCAACGGAAGCTTTCGACCTAATGGCGGGAAACGGAAATCTCGTGAAGCGGCCGTTTCTCATCGGTGATGGCAAGGTGCTGATTGGCTTCAAGCCGCAGGCTTGGGAAAGCGCCTTCTCCGCCGCGTCATAATGGGAGATTTCGCCGCTGCCGTTTCTCGAAAAGCACGGTGTCCCGATAGCCGGCCGCCTTGGCCAGCGAGATGGCTTTCGGGAAATCCCGGGCGACTTCGGCCGGGGCGTGGGCGTCTGAGGAAATCACCAAGCCGATGCCCGCGGAGCAGGCGAGCTCGAGAAAGCGCGGCGCAGGGTAGGCTTCGGCGCATGGCTTGTGCCAACCGGCGGTGTTGAGCTCGATGACCGCCCCCGACGAAGCGATGGCGTCGATCACCGGTTCGTAAAAGCGGTCGAGGTCGCCAGACGGGATGTGCGCGAATTTTTTCACGAGATCCGGGTGGCCGAGGATGTCGAAAAGGCCGCTGTCGGCCATTTTCGCGTAGGTGTTCCAATAATGCGACCAGACGGCGTCCACGTCACTTTCCGCCCAGCGGCCCAGCCATTTCGGATTATCGAAATCCCATTCGCCGCGGTAGTGGCCGGAACCGATGAGGTAGTCCCAATCGTGACGGGCGGCGAGGTCGGCGATCCAGGATTCACCGCCTGCGAGCCAGTCGCATTCCAGCCCGGCGCGGATGGGTAGGCGTCCCGCGGCGTGGCGACGGGCGCGCTCGATCCATTGGAAATACTCCGGGAGTTCCGCCAAGGCCATCCGCCAATCGTCGAAGGGTTCCGGGACCTGCGGGGCGTGGTCCGAAATGCCGTATTCAGTGAGGCCGGCGGCCAGCGCGGCGTCGATGTAAGCTTCCGGTTCACCCGCCGCGTGGCGGCACAAGGGAGTGTGGG